>JBBRQX010000044.1:0-10876 GCA_038225745.1 Pseudanabaenales cyanobacterium
AGATAACTTCAACAGAGCGATCAGCTTGGCATAAGACTGGGGATATTGTTATGCGGTGGTCAACTTGAAGCGACATTTTGCCATAAATCGGCAGAAATAAACCTTGATAGATGTCCTACATTAGTTGTGGCAATTACAACATCTGAAGTTCCAAGAGTTATGGCTTGAGCTACCAAAATCATATCACCGTCAATTGTTTTGTCACCTGCTGTCGGTTGTCCTTGCTGCCGAGCTTCTGCCCAAAGTTTTGCAGCTTGGCGCATCGCAGTCGTTGTAATTGGCAAATATTCAATCAATTCAGCTAAATCGTCTAGACGAGAAATACCTTTTGTCTTATTTGCCCGTAATAACTCACGGCGAACCTCATAATCAGAAATCTCTGGAATGATAATGCGCCTACCTGATGTGATGTGAGTTTGGAGCCATCGAGCGCAAGATTCGCTTTCGGCAGATAACTTTGGATTAGTGATTAGACCAAGTGGTCCTGCATCTAGCATTATGACTTGAGTCACCAAGTTATCCCTTTCATTTCAACTGGAAACAACTTGCGATCAGAGATGCGATCCTCATCTAATGCGCGAATCAAGTATTGACCTGTTGCTTTCTGCTCATCAATATCTTCATCGTCTATCCAAGACTGAAGTAGATTGACTGCTTTGGTTTGTTTTTGCCTTAGTCTAATTAGGCTTGTTAAAAGTTGTAGTGTCACTGATTCAATTGAAATCCCTTTCTGTTTAGCTTCATTTAAGAGATATTGCTCGACTTCTGACGGTAGATCAAGGATTAGCGTCATGGCTATTGTTTGACTTGGTTGGGTGTCTTTGCCAGTATTTTAACATTTAGATTTTGCTAACGCTTATTTCAAACAAATACAAGGTGCGTTAGATTTCATTAACGAACTACACAAGATAGGCGATCGCAATATTTTCAACAGATCGCGAAGTACGCTCAAAATTACTCGCTTTTAATAAGCGTTGATATCAATAGCCACAATTTTGCCGTGATTACCTGCTTCGACTTTCTGGCGTATCTCATGATGATTTGCAGGAACCGAGTTCCGTATTTCCGTTCGCACCAATACAGTTTTCGACCGCGCTGTTTAGACCCAAGTGTAACTCTGTTAAGGTGACCAACGAACTTGCGAGATCCTAGCGATATGCCTCCTTAAAATTTCACATCAAAAGTCCAAAGAAATATCTTTTTGAAAGCCGAAACAACCGATCTACGTTCGTTGTTTTTGTACCTTAACAGGGGTAGACCCAAGTGTTATGCTCTAAGCGATTCGTGAAAAAAGGACTTAAACTTCACACTCTAATTCACACTATTGCTATATCATAGGAATAAGGATTGATAGGTGTTATGTTTCAAACCTCGGCTATAGACATAATGATTTTCTCCGCAAGTCTTAAGAAGGATATAAAAAGTGTTTAATTTCAATCCACTCACCGCCCCGCCACCTGAAGAGGTACCTTTAAAAGATGCACCTCTTATTCGAGTGATTGCACAGGTGCGCTTTCCACCTATTCTCTCAATTGAGAAGAAGGATTTTGTTAGTTCATTTCAAGAGGCAGTTAGAGAGAAGTATCCAATCCTTCAACCTGAGCAAACTCAGACTTTTGTGTTTGGACCTCAAGGTGCTGTTCAGCCGACTCTACAACTCACTTGGCGATTCATTGATGCATCGGATAGTTGGCGAGTGTCTTTAGCACCTGATTTTATGGCGCTTGAAACGACTGCTTACTCAAGTCGTCGTGACTTTTTGGAGCGATTAGAAAACCTACTTCTTGCACTTAAGGAAAGCTTTGATCCCCAAGTCATCGAACGCTTTGGACTGCGCTATATTGACAGACTTGTCGATTTAGATTTGCAAGATGTATCATCACTTGTAAAACCTGAGATGTCAGGCATGATGGCTGCTGAATTTAGAGGAAATATTCATCAAGCTATCAATGAGTCTTTGTTTATCGTTCCTGGTGGGGAAGAGAAAATTCTTGCAAGATGGGGGCTTATGCCTGCTGGTGAAACGTTTGACCCTAATGCAATTGAACCTATCTCTGAGCCTAGCTGGATTCTCGATTTAGATATGTCTCTTTCAAAAAATCGAGAATTTAGTATCGAAGCTTTAATGAGTGAAGGACAACATTTTGCTGAAAGAATTTATACTTTTTTTCGATGGGCTGTGAACGATGAATTTTTGCGGCGTTTTGGAGGTCAATTATGAGTATTCTATTCAAGGAAAACCCTAGTCAACGATTAAGCACCTCTGCAATAGGAGCAATGAGACATCCAAGGAATCATTCCTTAATTGGCTCTAGAATTTTTATGATTCGCCCTACTACAAGCACTTTTAGAGAAACTGCCTATCAAGAACTGCGAGCTGCTGTAGACATGACAACTAGCGGGTTTACTTTACCGTCAGCGAGCTCTCCAGAAGCGACACAAAAAGCTCTTGGCGAATTGCGGAGATTAAGTGGTTTGACTTGGGAACAACTTGCAAAACTTTTTAATGTTTCCCGAAGAAGCCTTCATTTTTGGGCAAGTGGTCAACCATTATCCCGCTTTAATGAAGAGCAACTAAATCGACTATTGGGTACTATTCAGTACATTAATCGCGGAAGTGCAAGTCTTAATCGCAGTCTTTTGTTGAAACCTGATGATAACGGTAATCCCCTTTTCGATCTTTTAGTTGCTGGCAAACATAAAGAATTCAAGCAGCTAGTTGGTGCTGGAAACGCACTACAAAAATTGCAATTTGGTTCTTTGTCTGAAGATGTTTATTCAGCACGTATGCCTCAGAATCCATCACATCTGATTGATGCTCTGCAATATCCTATACATCAAGAGGTTGGACAATCCAGACCTGCCAGAACAGCAAGGAGCCGAAAAAATATTAGTGGACAATGAGCGTAAAGTTTTGGTTCAAACAGTAGACATTGCTCTGGGAGAGTGGTGTCAGGGAGATTGTGTGCTCGGAGAACAATGGTTTGTCTATCGCTTCAATTCCCAACGCCCTTTGACCAATGACGCTGCTGATGTCGCGCAAGAGGACGTAGACCTCACGGAATCTAAAGTCAAAGGATTTGCTGTGATTACACAAACGTGTGACATTGTGCGCTCTTGTATGGATCGCCCATTTTTAGAAGTAGCTCCTCTTGTAGAAGTCGATGAACAATGCTTATATGAGATTCAAAAAAGTAAGCGACCGCAGTATGCTTATATTTCAGGGGTTGCAGAGTACAAACTTGTTGCTGATCTTGATCGTGTAATGACTTTGGAAAAGGCAGTTGTTACAGATTGGCAACGCACACCAGGATGCCAAAATGATCAAGAGATTAGAGCATTAGGACAGGCATTAGCTCGGAAACGAATCCGATTTGCTTTTCCTGATGATTTTAATGAATTGGCAAGAAAGCTGCAAAAACGAATGCAAGAAAAGCACGATAAACACGAAAGTGCAGAAGGAAAAGCGCTTCGTGCTCTTCGTGAAATCAGAGTGCGTGCAGAACCTTCTTGGAATGCATCAAAAGCTCATCTGATGTTTTGGTTTATTCGTCATGAACAACAGAGCCAGTTTGAAGGAATAAGTTGGGAGCAATTTCTTAAACAGTGGTTGGAATTAGTCCCAAAAGATGGACGATTTCACAGTGTAGAAGGTTTGGTCATGTCTTTGGAGGACATGATTGCAAAGGATTACATTGAAAGTGATCCTCTTGATCTAGATCATCTATCCTCTAAAAAACAGAATTTATAGTTCAGCTATCTGTAATTGATGATTAACTTCGCTTGCTGCAATACTAACGTTTCGGCTTATCATTCGGACTCACAGCCCTTTAATGCTGGGCAGTCACAGATAATTTTCAAGTACTTTCTAACAGACAATCTAGCGGTCGGACTATATATTACACGGAAAGTTTCAGTATGATATATAGCCTAATTTAGGGTGGTTATACCGAAATTTTCTGGATAACACGCCATAGAAGCATGTTATCCAGAAAATATAAGATGTCTTATTTCTTAGCGATTCAGAAATTAGAAACTCCAATTTTGCAGGTGCTAACCGTAAATACTCAGCCATCGAGAACAATCAGGAATCTGAAGTCATCTGGATGAATTACGATAAGCGCGACATCTAGAGGAGTCAAGCACACATCATATTTTTAATAATTTATTTTGACTTATCTTCATCTACGGTTTCTGTTGATAATAAATCGTAATTAGAAGGTACTAACAACTTCCCGTTATTAGAAAAATAACTACTGTGAGTACTCAATATCTCTGGTTTGCTGCGCCGTCCCAGCCAAAATGCTGCACCTAAAGAAACGGCGATAACTCCACCTGCTGCGGGAAAAAGCCACCAAGACATTGCGATCGCATTACTCGAAATAACTACTTTTTCCCCTTCTTTCGATTTGTCTGATTCTTTTTTAGGATCGCCACGCAAAGATTGAGCATAAAGAAGTGGAGCGCCCTGAGTCACAATGCGATCGCCTTCAAATAGACCGCTTTCCACCTCAACGAGTTCACCCGCAGTCATCCCTAGCTTCACTTCGGTTGGCTGAAAACTATTACCATTCTGCACATAGACCACTTTTTTGCCCTGTACTTCCACAATTGCCATGCTCGGAATCGCAAGTACGGGAGCCGAAGCTTTATCTGTCAATACTTGCATTTCGGCAAACATTCCCGATTTAAGCTGACCATTGAGATTACTAATCTCAGCTTTGACAGATACCACCCGCGCTTCGCCGATAACAGTACCGATTGTCGTCACTCGTCCTTGAAACGTGACATTCGGCGGTAAACCTGCCACTTTCAAATTTACTTGTTGCCCAATCCGCACCCGATTAATATCTTTCTCATAGATATTTGCTGTTGCTAAAACCTTGCGATCGTCCACAATTGTCATAATCGGTCTACCAGCCTCTTCAAAACCTTCGCCAAGCGTAGCTTCGCGATCGCTAACCACACCCGCAATCGGCGCGAGAATTGTCACCTTGCCATTAGCATCAGCTTGAGAGTCTAGTTGTCGCAAACGGGCTGAATATGCAGCACCACTTAACTCAACTTTCGACTGGGCGGCTTCGAGTAAGGCTTCCGACTTTTTGACTTGTGAGGCGGCTTCGAGTAAGGGTAATCGACCCGAAGCTTTTGATAGACTTGACTTAGCGGCTAAAAACTTATTCTCAGATTCTTGCAGTTGTCGTCGGGAGATCGCACCACTCGCTAATAATTCGCGATCGCGATCATAGCGTTCCTGATCAATTTTTAACTCAGTTTCCGCTTGCCTCAGTTCCGCTTCGACGATCTGCTGTTGATTCGCATAATTTTGCCGCGCAAATTCTAAATTAGCGTTCGCTTCCTGCACACTTGCCACAGAGTCCACCTGTTTCTCTAAGGAATTTACTCGCAAATCCGTTAGCTCAGGACTAGATAACACTGCTAACACTTGTCCTGCCGTGACCGTATCTCCTGCTTGGACTAGCAAAGAAATTAGAGTTCCCTTAATCGGCGTTGTCACCTTCACTTTGCCATTGGGTAAAGGTTCTATTTGTCCAGTTGCTTTAATGGCGATCGCAAGAGATTTTTTAACGACAGGCTCGATCTTAATGCCAATCTTCTGAGCGGTAGTCGCATCAACTTGGATTCCTTCAGTGGATTGAACAGCATCATCATGCTTAAATTCATCGCCATGTCCTGCATGGGCAAGCACAGCCACAGGATTAGCCAACAAAACTAGACTCAGACAAGTACTATAAATTCGCTTCATTTCTATCCTTCACATCAACAATTGCATATCAAATGATTACTTACCATACCAACTCTTGCGCCATTGTTTCATTTGATCGATTTCAGCCTGTTGAGAACTGAGAATCTCTTGAGACAGTTTTTGGATTTCAGGACGCTTTGACTTGGCGATCGCATCTTTTGCCATCACCAAAGCGCCTTCATGGTGAGGAATCATCGCATCCAGAAAGCGTAAATCAAATTTATCGTCAGCACTTCCCAAATTCATATTCATCATCATATTGCCGCGAACTTCAGGCGACATTTCCATCATGTGATTCATATCAGAACTCCACATCATCAGCTTATCGCCAGCCTTGGGATACCAAGCCTTGCGCCATTCTCCCATCTGCGCGATTTCCTTCTCTTGCGCCTTAATAATCTCATTGGCTAACTTCAATAATTCAGGACGCTTGGAATTTTTTAAAACATCTCCTGCCATGACCACTGCGCCTTGGTGATGCGGAGTCATCCCATCAATAAAGCGCAAATCATAATCAGCATCGGCAACACCTAAATTCATGGAGCCATGAGATGCCCCATTGGACATCATGGAACTTGAATGATCCATACCCTGCATTGGCTTTTCGACTGGCTTTGCAGTTTGAGATGCCGTGATTGTCGCAACAGGCTTTGGCTCAGAGTTAGTCGTTGCTGTGCAAGCTGTCAATCCGCCACCTGTCGCAGCAGCGAGCATCAATAGAATTGAGGCAATTTGATGTTTAGCGATGTGAAGTAACATAGTTTTGGATTGTAAGCAGGTTACAAGTTATCAATGATTTCACAGTATTTCATAAGAAAATGAAATGGGGATGAAATCAATTAATTAGGTGAGCATCATTAAGTCGAAAAAGCTATAGGCTATAGCGCACGCACAGCGTGCGCTATAGCTTTTTAGATTTCTTTTGCTCAACTTGAGGATATCATCGCAAAAAAAAGATCACCCATGGGGTGATCTTTTTTTAATGGTCTTTTTTCTTTTTAGGCGACAGCTTTTGCTTTTTCCACGATCGCAGTAAATGCTTGTGGATCGAGAATTGCAATTTGAGAAAGCATCTTGCGATTAATTTCAATATTTGCTTTCTTGAGCAAACCAGCAAACTTGCTATAGCTCAAACCTTGTTGGCGAGCCGCAGCATTAATACGGGTAATCCAGAGGCTACGGAAATCGCGCTTCTTCTTGCGGCGATCGCGATATGCATTACGCAGAGCTTTCATTACCTGCTGGTTAGCAGTGCGGAACAGCTTAGAGTGCGATCCGCGAAAGCCTTTCGCTAATTTTAATACTTTGTTGCGGCGCTTCCTAGCTACGTTACCGCGTTTTACTCTCGTCATGGCAGTTCGTTCTTATCTTTAAAATCGGTTACTTTTATTTACTTTTTTTGAGTGTGCGAAGCACACTCAAAAAATCTCTAGGCGTAAGGCATCATTGCGCTTACTCTCTTATTGTCAGTGTCGTCAACTATAGCCATTTTACCTAACTTGTTCTTACGAACAGTAGACTTATGCTCTAGTAGATGATTGCGACCAGCGTGGCGGCGAGCAAACTTGCCGCTACCTGTCACCTTGAATCGCTTGGCGGCAGATTTACGAGTTTTGAGCTTAGGCACTTCTTTCTAGTCCAGTTTTTTGACCTTTACGAGTGTACCATAAGGTAATGCGATATGTTGCATTTGACGTGAAATAATATGGCACAACCTGCTCTTAAAACTTAAGTATGAAATCTAGCTCAGAAATCAAGACAAAACGCCGTGTGTTTATTAGTACAGGAGAGGTCTCAGGGGACTGGCATGGGGCGATTTTGATTGAGGCGCTGCATGAACGTGCGGCTCTGAGAGAGATGGAGTTAGAAATTGTTGGACTTGGCGGCGATCGCATGGCGGCGGTAGGAGCAAAGCTACTCGGAAATACTCTTGGGATTGGCTCAATCGGAGCAATTGAGGCCATTCCCTACATTTTGCCAACAATTAAAGTGCAGCGAGATGCCAAAAAATGGCTAAAAACTTCCCCGCCCGATGTGGCTGTACTGATTGATTACATGATGCCCAATCAAGGTATGGGCTATTATGCTAAGCGCACTTTGAAAGTTCCTGTCATCTATTACATTGCGCCACAGGAATGGGTCTGGTCTCTTAATGACAAAAACACGAAGGCGATCGCCGCTTTTACCGATAAACTATTGGCAATTTTCCCGCAAGAAGCAGTTTATTACGAAAAGCAAGGTACAAACGTGCAATGGGTCGGACACCCATTTGTAGACTTGATGGCAAAGATTCCCGATCGCGCTGAAGCCCGTAAATATTTAGGAATTGCCGAAGATGAATTAGTAGTAACTCTGCTGCCTGCCTCGCGCACCCAAGAATTACGGCTGGTAATGCCGATTATTCTCAAAGCAGCAAAAATCATCCAAACTAAATTACCCCATGTCAAATTCTGGTTGCCGCTATCCCTAGAGCGCTATCGTCCTGAAGTTGAGAGATTGCTCAAGGAATATGAGATCAACGCGACGATTATTTCGGCTCAGTCACAAATCGCGATTAGTGCGGCGGATTTAGTATTGAGCAAGTCTGGCACAGTAAATCTAGAAACAGCACTTTTGAATGTACCGCAGGTGATTTTATATCGAGTCAGTGCGATTACAGCTTGGATTGCTCGTGATGTGATCAAGCTGAAATTGCCATTTATTTCGCCAGTAAATTTGGTAAATATGGAAGCAGTCGTACCTGAATTTGTTCAGAATGATGCGATCGCCGAACCGATCGCCGAATGTGCCTTAGAACTATTAGTCAATCCGCAAGCGAGGCAAACTATGCTCGATGGATACGCCAGAGTCAGAGAAAGTTTGGGTGAAAAAGGAGCAATCAACCGCGTGGCTGATGCGATTTTAGATTATTTATAAATAATCTATAGTACAGCGTCATCATAATGAAAAATACTGGAATAGAGAGTCAGAAATCTGTGCATCTATTGATTTTTTGGTATCCTAGATCTCTATTCACAGAATAGCAATTGGGACGCAAAGCGCACCAATCGCTCTTAGTAAATTACCCAAAATCCAAAATAAATCTATGGCTTCCAGTTATTCTTTCGATGTAGTGAGCGATTTTGATCATCAAGAGCTTGTCAATGCGATCAATCAAACTCGCCGTGAAATTGTCAGTCGCTATGACTTAAAGAGTTCTAATACAGAAGTGGAACTTGATAAAGAGTTAATCACGATTAAAACTAATAGCGAAATGACGCTCACGGCTGTAGTGGATGTGATGCAAACCAAAGCGATCAAACGCGGCTTATCACTCAAAATCTTTGACTATGGCGAAATTGAGTCCGCGAGCGGTAATCGCGTAGTTCAAAAAATTAAGCTCCAGCGTGGCATTGAGCAAGAGCAAGCTAAAAAACTTTCTAAAACTATTCGCGATAGTTTCCCAAAATCTCAGGCTTCAATCCAAGGCGATTCTTTGCGAGTTACTTCCAAATCAAAAGATGAACTTCAAGAAATCATCCAACTCGTAAAAGCAGAAGACTTTCCTCTTGCTTTGCAATTCACCAACTATCGTTAATAAAACCGAAGAAGCTGTAGCGCACGCGCAGCGAGCGCTACAGCTTCTTCGGTCTAGCTACTTACCAGATGACTTTATGAGCGATCGCCTCCCAAACATCACAGATCGGAATTCTGAAATCTCAAACTTGGGCAACTCTCTAGAAGGTTGCGTGCTAGTTGTCGATGACAACCCCACTAACTTGAGCGTATTGGTAAACCTATTGCGGGATGTAGGGGTACGAGTATTGGTCGCGACTGATGGCGAAAGTGCGATCGAGCAGACTGAATATGTCAAGCCCGATCTGATTTTGTTAGACGTAATGATGCCAGGGATTGATGGCTTTAAGACTTGCCAACGCCTTAAAGCAAATCCTGAAACTGTCAAAATTCCCATTATTTTTATGACTGCTCTCTCTGAAACAGTGGATAAAGTGCGCGGGTTATCCTTGGGGGCGGTGGACTATGTGACTAAGCCTTTTGAGCATGAAGAAGTATTGGTAAGGATTCGCACCCATTTAACGATCGCCAAGCAATGTCAAACCATCGAATCGCAAAATCTCGATTTACAAACAGAAATCAGCGATCGCAAACGCGCCGAAGAAGCCTTGACAATTTTTCTCCATGCAGTTTCGCACGATTTACGGAACCCTGTGACGGGCTTAATCATGGTATTGGATAACTTGGCTAAGACGGCAAACAGCACTGACTTTGACTCAAATATTCTTTTACCACGATCTACGCTGGAGCGGATGCGTCAAAGTAGCGATCGCCAATTGGCACTAATCAACTCATTATTAGAGTCCCATGTGAATGATGTGCATGGGATTGTCATTCATCCGCAACCTGTGGCGATCGGTGAAGTGATCCAAGCCGCGATCGCCGATCTTCAGCCGCTATTAGACAAAGAAGAAACAGAAGTTAATCTACAAGTTCCGCAAGATCTGCCATTTGCCCTAGCCGATGCGACTCATATCGGTCGAGTCTTCCAAAATCTAATTACGAATGCGATTAAGCATAATCCTCCTAATCTCAAATTGACGATTTCTGTGCAGCTAAATTCTGAGAACATGATGCTCTGCACAGTCGCCGACAATGGCGTAGGGCTGACTAGCACCCAAAGCGAACATTTATTTGAGCTTTATACGCAAGGAAATACTCAAAACAAACTGAATAGGCGATCGCTTAGTCTCGGTTTAGGCTTATATATTTGTCGTCAAATTGTCCAAGCTCATGGTGGTGCGATCGGGGTGACAGGAGAACCAAATCTTGGTTCTCGTTTTTGGTTTACGTTAAATTGTACTTAAGTACTCCCTTCCCAGTATAGAAATAGAAATTAAAACCCAAGAATTAGCGTTGCGGCGCGGAGCGCCGCAACGTCTAATCTTTCACTGGGAAGAGAGTAAGCGTTTTGTTTTTATAGTGTTACGGCGCTTCGCGCCGTAACACTAAAAAAATAAAACGCTTACTCCCTTCCCAGTGAAAGATTAGACGTTGCGGCGCTCCGCGCCGCAACGCTAATTCTTGGGTTTTAATGTGTATTTCTATACTGGG
>JBBRQX010000045.1:0-10869 GCA_038225745.1 Pseudanabaenales cyanobacterium
ATTTAATAGCTACTTATTTGAGGCGATCAGGGATGATCCTTGTTTGAATCATTTCCAGCAAGCGATCGCTGACAACTTCTGGTGTCTCATCGGCATTAACCATAATCGAAATATCGGCTTGAGCATAGCGATCGCGTCTTTGTTCATAAATATCGATAAGTCGCTGCAAGAGATTTTCAGTTTGTAATAAGGGGCGATGGTTGGACTCAATTTTGAGGCGATCGTGCAGAATCCCGACAGGTACATCAATCCAAACCACGATGCCATCGTGTAAGTGTGACCAATTGAGCGATCGCATGACAATACCGCCGCCTGTCGCCACAACTAAGCGAGTATAAGCCGAGACTTGCGAGAGTACCTGCTGTTCGAGATCGCGAAATGACTCTTCGCCATCATTGGCGAAAATATCAGGAATCGATTTTCCTGCACATTGTTCAATTAGGGGATCAGTATCGAGAAAGTTGTGACCGAGTTTTTGCGCTAAAAGTCTACCTACTGTACTTTTGCCAGCGCCCATCATGCCAATCAAAAATATATTCGTTCCGTTGAGCATTTATCTATCTTGATAGATTGTCAAAACCAATTTTAGAGTTTTCAATGCCGCAAGAACTAAAATCACTTAAAATATTTAGTCACACATTTGTTGCTGCTCGTTGTAAATGTAAATGCTGAACTCGCATCCAGTCTTGTCTCGCAAAAATTTATTTCTCGGTTTAGGGATTGTCAGCGTATTGGCGATCGCCAATACGCTATTTTCTCTAGAGCATGACTGGCACTTGCTCAGTGTCACGACGCTGATGATCGGTGGGACACTTTTGTTTGTGAATGTGCGCCAGAGTTTGGCAACTGTCATTGATCGCCCGAAAATTATTGATCGCAGTTATTTATTTAAAGAACTACAGCAAGCGCAACAGGCGATCGCGAAAATTGCTGGTGCGAGTAAGCGTGAAGTTTTGCAAATGCGATCGCAACAAATTATCAGCAATTTACAAAAAAATCATTTCCAGATTGTCGTTTTCGGCACAGGCTCCGCAGGCAAAACTTCGGTGATTAATGCTTTGTTAGGACGTAAGGCAGGTAAGACTGGAGCCGCGATCGGCACAACGATCGCCCGTCAAGAATATGCTTATCAAGGAATTGATTTTTTTCCCGTTGGGATTGCACCGATCCATGATAAAAACCCAGAGGCGAAGGTGAAGCGACAAATTTCTCTACTGGATACTTCAGGAACTCAAGAAATGGGGGCGCTGGGTCAACAGAGAGAAATAGATTCTCTGCAAGTTGTCCAAAATGCGGACTTAATGATATTTGTGACGGCGGGAGATCTGACTAATAGCGAATATCGGGAACTTGATCGCCTTGCGAGATTGGGTAAGCGCGTAATTCTTACTTTTAATAAAACCGATTTATATTTGCCAAGCGATCGCGAAAATGTCTTAACCAAGCTCAAGGAGCGCACGCAGCAATTTTTGGCAACCACCGATATTGTCGCGATCGCCGCAAATCCTAGCCCGATCAAAGTGCGGCAATATGCTGACGTGGCAAGTACGGAAGTAAGCCAAGAATGGTGGGAAAATCTACCGCCTGAGGTGATGTCGCTCAAAGACCGGATCGAAGAAATTCTTTCTTATGAGTGGGAAGATTTGCTGATTGAGAATACGCAACTTCAGATCGAAAACTTATGGCAAGAAATTAATAGCACGATCAATCAAGAACGCAGTCAAGAGGCTACTAAGATCGTTAATCGTTATCAAATACTCGCCGCCACTACGGTTTTTGCTAATCCGATCCCTGCGATCGATTTGTTAGCAGGAGCCGCAATTAATACGCAAATGTTAATCGATCTCGCCAAAATTTACGATCGCGCTTTAAATTTTCAACAAGCTAAGCAATTTGCCGTAATTATCGCGCAGCAATTATTACAACTTGGTTGTGTCGAAATTGCTACTTCCGCGATCGCCTCTTTCTTTAAAATGAATGCGATCACCTATGCGATCGGTGGCTCCATGCAAGCCGTCACTGCGGCATATTTAACTCATATCGGCGGCATGAGCTTTGTGGAATATCTAGAGCAGCAACCAGTCACTCAAACAGCGATCGCCCCCACTCCCGCCATGACCAATGCTTTGCAAAAAATATGCCAAACAACATTTAAGACATTACAAGGCGATCGCTTTTTTATTGATTTTATGACCAGTATTTCCAGTCGGGCAGTCGCCAATTACAGCGCCTTGCGCTAAAAATCAAAAAAAGACGACGCAATGCGTCGTCTTTTTTTGATATTTTGTTTATTGGATTACAAGTCGCCACTGTTAGCGGATAACAAAAAGATGATCACAGGACCAGAAATAACGATCAGAGCTAGACAGGTCAATTGAAAAATTAGCTGAAAATTAATACTGGAAAATAAAGAAGTTACGAAGTCCATAGCAGTTTTTTTAAATATGATTAAAAATCAAACAAAATTCTAGTAACATTCTAGCAAGCATCGCTACTCAAAAATCGGTTTTCAGGCAGAAGCGCTATGATTTGAAATACAATTACACTATTCATAGTTGGTAAGAGTTATACCTGTGCGTTATCGAACTTGGCTGCTGGCAATACTTACATCTGTTAGCGTTGGAGCCTCTCCACTACGCGCTCAAGCCCTTCTACCCCATACCCTGCGGATTAATTTTGGTAACCTAGAAGAGCAAGCGCTCAACTTAGCAAGAGAAGCAGCCCAACTCGCTCAGTTTGGGCAGTACGACTTAGCTTTACCTCGCGCTCGTCTCGCTGCACAGCTCGCGCCCAAGGCTTTTCAGACCCAAGGTATTCTCGGCAGTATCTATCTTCGCAGAGAAAAATATGCTGAAGCGATCGCCGCCCTAAGTACCGCCAATACACTTAAAAAAGACGAACCAACAATTTTATTCAGTTTGGGGGCGGCATATCTCCGCAACAAAAATTATCCCGAAGCAGTTAGCATTCTCAAAAAAGGCTTGGCTATTGAGCCTAAAGCAGCCACGGCTATGTTCGATCTAGGCAATACTTATTTCATCACTAAACGTTACGATGAAGCCGTGACCGTCTACAACGATGTGCTGGTTCTTGATGCCAAGTTTTGGGCGGCAACTAACAACATCGGGCTAGTTGAGTATGAGCGCGGCAATATCGATCAGGCGATCTCTAAGTGGCAAAACTCACTCAAGCAAGCTGAGAAAATCGAGTTTCTTGCCGCCGAGCCAACTCTGGCGCTGGCCACAGCTTTTTATCGTAAAGGCGATCGCGATAAGGCAGTTCAGCTAGCAGTTGAAGCGATGAAGATCGATCCGCGCTACGGCAAATTGCCATATCTGGTCGAAAATCTTTGGGGCGATCGCCTAATTGCCGACGTGCAGTTGGTTTTATCTCAACCTCAAGTCAAACAGATCCTAGCCGAGAGCGATCTTGCTACTCGTCAAGTTCCCAAAGTCCGCCGCAATTAAACCCAAATAAAAAGCCACGCAAAGCGTGGTTTTTTATTTTTGTGGACAAAAAAACTACAATATTTTTTTAAAAGCCCCGCAAAGCGGGGCTTTTAAAAAAATATTGTGGTTTTTTATCGCAAAGCGTCACCGCTTGCAATACTTTTCCACGGTTGTTAATAATTCTTTTTCCCCAAACGGTTTAGTCAAATACTCAGTCGCCCCCACCATCCGCGCCTTAACGCGATCAATAAAACCATCTTTGCCCGTCAGCATAATGATCGGAACCTTCGCAAATGCACTAGACTTACGCAGCATTCCACATAGCTCATAGCCATCTAGCTCTGGCATCGTGATATCACACAAAATCAGATCGGGCTTATATTGAAAGACTAAACTTAATGCCTTGATAGGACTAGGTACTGCCATAACCTGAAAGCCATGGTTGTGCAGGATATATTCCACCGCACGGCAAATCGTGGCACTATCATCAATACACAAAATTCGTGATGATTGTATTTTTACTTGTTGCAATACATTTGTCGCTAGTGGCGTAACCGCTACCTCTCCCAACGCGATCGCATCATAGATCTGCTGTCCAATTTGGCTGATAGCCAAACCTGCATATCTTGACAATTGGCGGATCGTCGTTTCGCCATCGACCCAACTATTTAGATGCGGTAAAGCCCCTTTAGCGAGCAATATAGGACATTGATCAATCGACTGTAGGACTGGATAAAACTGCCTCCATGTTTGCAGTTGCCTCGAATATTCGGCACTTATTTGCGAAAATTTAAATCTTTCTAGTTTTGGTGTAAGCGCAGGGCTAATCTCAAAAACAAATGTACCTTGATAGAGACCGATAATATCAAAAAGCACTTCTCGAATTGTATTTGCGAGAATCGACTTAGCCTGATCGGGGCTTAGAATATTAGCCTCTAAAAGCGCCCAGATCTGCCCATATTCCAAAACATTAATTCCCAGTTTTGAGCTTGGCAATTGATCTAGAGCTTTGTCTAAACCAAATCCATGCAAATAATCCCGCAGACGGGTCAATTTGCTGTCAGTATCGGTGGCGTAGATCAACTCTCCATTATCAAAAAATAAAAACCAAAACTTTCCCTTACTAGATTCAATCAACAACTCACCAGTTCGTTGCCCAAACTCGATCAGATGGATAATAGTATGTACGTCAATTTCTCTGAGCGTGCCTTGCATGAGTTGTTACAAACTTGAATTTTGTCTTTATCTGTAGAAAGATTTGTCCACATTATCAGAATTGTGTTTCGCTCCTTGATTTTAAGGCTTTTTTAGAAGAACTCATGCCAATTCTTAAGCTAAAACAATAAAAGCATCGCGTCGCGATGCTTTTATTGTTTTAGTTGCAGTGAAGATTTTGACCGAGCTGAGGCTGAATTAAAACAGATCTGGTGGAATTAATACTGTGTCAATTACATGAATAACCCCATTGGATGCTTTGACATCGGCTGCAACAACCTTTGAGCCGTCAATTACAACACCCTTGTTGCTTTTGGTAACCTTAATTAAACCACCCTCAACGGTAGGAACTAGAACAGAGCCAGCTTTGATATCTTTGGCAAGAACTTTCCCCGAAACAACATGATATGTCAAGACTTTGACCAAAGCAGCTTTGTTTTCTGGCTTAAGTAGAGTTTCTACTATCCCCTTGGGCAACTTGGCAAATGCTGCATCAGTAGGTGCAAATACAGTGAATGGTCCTTTGCCAGAGAGTGTATCCACCAAGCCAGCAGCTTTGACAGCAGCAACTAGAGTCTTAAAAGAACCGTTGGCAACGGCTACTTGAACAATATTGGCTTTTGAGGTTTGAGCAACTTTTTTTGCGCTTGGGGTTGCGTGTTGTGCATTGGTTAGTGCTGGGAAGCTAACCAAAAGACTTGCTGTGGCGATCGCCAAACCAGCAGTCTTAATCAAAAAGTTGGAAGGTAGTTGCATTTTCATAAAGTAGAGAAAATCTTAAGACTAGATAAGTTTTGTTACTTAATCTTAATAATACACTAACAATACTATTTATAAGTGTTCTAAACTGCCAAGCTCCAGAATTTAGTATAAATAGCCGAGTCGTACGTACAATGTGCAGATCAACTTTCTAGTCTCTATACAGGTGGTATACGAGCGATTACACCACTTTTTAGCGGCTCAGGGCGTTCTTTCCATGCCAACATCCCATCAGCGCGATCACTGTACATTTCCGCGCAGGACAGTATTGCAGATACTGTGTTTGGCATATTTTCAGCGTCGCTGGGCAAATCTCCAAATAGGTAAGAATATTTACCCTCAGAGGTGAAAGTGACAATGCAAGCATGACTGCAAGCGCTCATGCATGATACGGCTTTGATTTCAAACTGCGATCGCCTATCCCAGTTTTGATAGAGTTGCGAAAGCTCTTTAAGCAATGTTTCACCACCACTAACGCCTACTTTTTTGCCATTTTGCCAAGTGCTAGCACAGGTCGTACAAACTAATAAATTATGGGTCATTCTTGCCTTTAGATTTTCGACAAAAACAGATGTATAAATCATGCTAAGCATGGTTTATACATCTGTTTTTGATGTTTTGTTTTTAGGTATTAAATTATTATTTTTCGCCGCTGGGTGAAGAGTTGTAGAGAGCGTCAAGTCTGGAGCGAGCATCATCGACGTTAATTGATTTAATTACCATTAATGGCTCATCGATATATTTTCCATCCTTGTCCCACAATTCAGGATGAGCGTATTGAGGAGCTACGCGACGACTACGATTGTTTTGATAGCCTCGTGCATCATTTTGAGAAAGTGCGATCATACTCCGAATCAGATTGCTGATTGCGAAGATAGAGAGGACAGTAAAAGCGAGTATGTAAATGATCTGTACCATGTCTACTTTCCTGAAAATATATGTTATATGTAAATTAAACGGATGAAGGCTTGAGTGAGAAAATCAGGGATCAAAACTAAAATCTTAAAAATCAAAATCAAAATCAAAATTTAAGTTTAAACTGCTTGACTACGATAGTAGCGCATACCTACGGATTGGCATTCCATAAGTAGTGCGTGCCAAGGTTTCATTGTTGCCATGTCTACCCCAACTTGATGACCTATGGCGCGGAATAAGGCGATCGCGACAGCAACTTCTTTAAGCGCATTTTCGACACGTTCTAGCAAACTTTTTTGATCTGATTCTTGCAAAAAGTCTATACGTTCGCCAGAGAGTAGTTTCTGAGAGCGTTCAAACCAATAGATAAAATCTTCTAGTAGTGGCTCTAGAAGCTGTCTAAGCATTTCAGGATCGGGAGTGGCGGCATTAGTCATGAGAAGTATGATTTTTTTAGGGGTAGTATCAGGACTGTCTACAGTTTGTTGAAATCAGCTATTTTTATACTGTGTATCATAGCATTTTGTTACTTTTCTTAACATTAAACAATTCTTATGAGTTTTGATTCTTCGGCTAATTTGATCGCGCTGCAACATCTGATCGATGTGGTGGCGAAGTTGCGATCGCCTGATGGTGGATGTCCTTGGGATTTGGCGCAAACGCCTAAAAGCTTGATCCCCTATGTGATTGAGGAAGCCTATGAGGTGGTGGATGCAATTCAATCAGGCGATAGTAAAGCGATCGCGGAGGAGTTGGGAGATTTATTATTGCAGGTGGTTTTGCACTCACAGATTGCCAGCGAAGCCAATCAATTTTCGATCGCGGAAGTGGCAGAAGGGATCGCCCAAAAGTTAATCCGCCGTCATCCCCATATATTTGGTGATGTTAGTGTCGAAAATATGGACGAAATTCATCAGAATTGGGAAAAAGTTAAGGCGCAGGAGAAAGGTGAAGATTTTGCGGATACCCAAAAACTGAGTTATAAGCTCAAACGCTATACGCGATCGCTACCGCCCTTAATGGCTGGAATGAAGATTTCCCAAAAGTCAGCAGCCCAAGGTTTTGAGTGGGAAAATGTCGATGGGGTATGGGCAAAGTTTCAGGAGGAGCTAGATGAGTTGCATCATGCTCTAGAACATGAATCTAAGGAAAATCAACAGGCTGAGTTAGGGGATCTGCTATTTACGTTGATCAATGTGGCGCGTTGGTATGGACTCGATCCCTCGGAAGCTTTGCAATCTACTAATCGCAAGTTTATTCAGCGTTTGGAGATGATTGAAACTTTAAGCGATCGCCCCATCGATAGTTTGACGACTGAGGAGTTAGACAATCTCTGGAAACAAGCAAAACTTAATTTAAATCGGAATGTTGGGATTTGAACCCAAGACCCCCACTACCCCAAAGTGGTGCGCTACCAAGCTGCGCTACATCCCGTTGCGTTTTTGACGCTTTCTTAAGATAGCATGATTGGCTACAAATTTTGCTAAATCATAAAAACATTAGCCAAAAGTGTTGTAAATCAATCACATAGCGGCTTTGAGTAGTGTTTGAAAGTTTTTAACTCGCTTGAAAAACTTGATTAGCGGTTAATTCCAACTCTGGCAAAGCTGGCGACACAATGCGATCATCACCACAGAACAACGTCACCTGATATTCCGCATCAATCAATTCATTTGGGAATGGCTTGATATTTATCGATTTGAACTTTTGAAGAATTGGAAAAATGTAAGTCAAAGAAAATCCCTTAAAAGAATCGATCCCCTTCCTTAAAGTAGGTAGATTATTAAATATAATATCCGTATTGTATTTAGAAGATTACAAACTCCAATTAAAATTTAATAATGGCATTCAAGGTACTGTAGACCTAGAGAAAGAACTCTATGGAGAGATTTTTGAAACATTAAAAGATATAGCAATATTTCAAGAAGTGTATTTAACAAGTCGAACTATTGAGTGGGCAAATGGAGCAGATTTTGCTCCCGAATTTTTAATCGAACTAATCCAAGAAGTTTGCGTGTAACAAAGACCGCCAATTCAAATGTGAATTGGCGGTCTTTGTTACACGCAATATCAGTTTAATTTCTGTTTGATTTTTGCAAATATTCTTTGCGATCGCAGTTTCATCACTTGCCAATAACCCAAGTCAGGAATATTGCCTTGGCATACTTGCTTATGGTCAAAAAATTCATTTATCTCTTCCAAAATCACTTGTAAACGATAAATAATATTTTCAGCGCGATATTCATCTAAGATTTTTGGCGATAAAGATAATTTCTGGTTGCTCTGGACTACTTTCAGAATCCGTTGACGATCAAATTCTTGCGAATATCCTGCGATCTTATAGCAGTTAAAAGCAGGATCCAAATAGTCTGACAAGCCATGATTGACACTCGAAAAAACTTGGCAACCACAGGCTAGAGCCTCCATCGGTTGTAGCCCAAATCCTTCGCTAACCCCTTGCACCGCCCAATATTCTGCGGAATCGTATAAATAAACCTTAGCGCGATTAAATAGCCCTTCTAAATCTTCGACATAGCGATCAACCACTTCTACTCGGCATTGTTTTTGTAAAGCAGGGACTAATTGGTTTAGCAAGTAACTAGAAGATTTTCGAGCTTGGACTAATACATCGATGTCGCGATCGCCTTGCTGGTCATGAAACTTATCGGAAATTTCGTTTGGCAAATAATAAATTAACGAATGGGGCGATCGCTGTCCCCAATAACCAAGCGTATTCCGACTGACGGTAATAATTGGCACGCTAGCGGGTAGATTAAAGCCATAGCCTGCACTATGGGCATGGTAAATCGCATTAAAATTTTTTAGCTTTGGCGCAAGCTTCGCCACGTCAAATCCCCAACTCATCACAAAAATTGCATCATCTAATTTGTCGGATACCTGCGATCGCAATAAATCATCCAGCCATAGATGATTCTTTTCACGTTGACGGTAGGTGACGACCTCCGCAGGACAAACTTTTTGGACTAATTCTAGCGTTTTTAGCTCCGCCCACAAACCACCACAGGCAAATTTATTTGTAGTTCCGGGTAGCAAAAAGTAGAGCTTTCGCATAGGTTCAAACAATAACGTTAAACTAGTTTATGGATTGTGATTACGCGAAAAGCGAAAAACAATCTCTATTAGATAATTAAATGACATAGCATGGCACTTTTTACACTTCGATCGCTCCGCAAAGATTTTGGAATCAAAGAGATCCTGAAGGATGCGAGTTTTAGCCTTGATGAAGGCGACAAAGTTGGGCTGATCGGCACAAATGGATCGGGAAAATCTACATTACTGAAAATGATTGCGGGGCTAGAGCATCACGATGGTGGCGACCTGTGGGTAAATTCCAGCGCCAAAATTATCTATTTGCCACAGCAGCCTGACCTGAACGAAGAAAATACGGTTTTAGAGCAAGTATTTGCTGATAGCGGCGAACAGATGTCGCTTGTCAAGGAATACGAAGAAATTTCTGATAAGTTAACTCATGGACATGGCGATCTAGATCGATTGTTAGAAGATCTATCGCGAGTATCTGAGCGTATGGATCAGATTGGCGCTTGGGATTTAGAAACTACCGCCAAGATTATTTTAACTAAATTAGGGATTGATGATTTAGAAGCGAAAATTGGGACTCTGTCAGGTGGATATCGTAAACGGATTGCGATCGCCTCAGCTTTACTTTCTGCGCCTGATGTTTTGCTGATGGATGAGCCGACTAACCATCTTGACGCGCTCTCGGTGGAATGGTTACAGAGCTATCTCAATCGCTATCGTGGCGCATTATTGCTAATTACTCCCGATCGCTATTTCCTCGATAAAGTTACCAATCGGATTATCGAAATTGATCGCGGCGATTTGTATAACTATTCGGGCAACTATTCCTATTATTTAGAGAAAAAAGCTGAAGCTGAAGAATCGGTAACTAATACTCAACGCAAACACGCTGGACTATTGCGCCGTGAATTGGAATGGCTGAAAAAGGGCCCAAAGGCACGGAGTACCAAGCAAAAAGCTCGTATCGATCGCGCCCATGATTTGCAAGCTACAGAATTTAAACAAGCTAATGCCAAGGTCGATATCACCACCGTAGGGCGACGCATTGGTAAAAAAGTGGTCGAACTTGATGGCATCTCTAAGTCCTATGGCGATCGGACGCTGATCAAAGATTTTTCCTACAACTTCACGCCCGAAGACCGCATCGGTATCATCGGCAGCAATGGTGCGGGTAAATCCACGTTGATGAACATGGTGATCGGACGTTTGCAGCCCGATGAAGGAACTGTGGAAATCGGCACAACGATCCATTTTGGTTACTTCGATCAACATTCCGACGATCTTGCCCAGTATGGCGATCTGCGCGTGATCGAGTATCTCAAAAATGTATCAGAACTCGTCAAAACCTCCGATGGAAGTGTAATTACGGCTTCGCAAATGTTAGAGCGATTCCTGTTCCCTCCCAATCAGCAATATTCACCGATCAATAAACTCTCAGGTGGCGAAAAGCGGCGCTTATTCCTGCTAAAAG
>JBBRQX010000046.1:0-10741 GCA_038225745.1 Pseudanabaenales cyanobacterium
ATTTTATGCCATTGAAAATCGATGAGCGCATGGGCGAATTCATCTTTTGACTGAAAGTAGTTATAAAAACTCCCCGATGAAGCTTGGGTAGCTGCAAATAACTCTTTTAAACCTGTTGATTGTAAACCTTGACGATGAACAAGATCGATCGCTGAGGTGAGAATGTCTTCACGGGTACGTTTAAGATTTGCCATAAACCAAATGAGTTGAATCGCAATAATAAACAGAAAGAATAGCGTCGCTATTCTTTCTGTTTAGCGTTACATATTACCACTTTTTATAAGCTAAGAACTTACCGTTCATCGTCACTTTCACGCGATCGCCTTTAGGATCTTCTACTTTCTCAATGTCGAGAGTGAAGTCGATCGCACTCATGATGCCATCGCCAAACTTTTCATGGATAATTTCCTTCATCGGGTATCCGTAAACTTGCATGATTTCGTAGAAGCGATAAATCAGTGGATCGGTTGGCACAACTGCGCCTAAGCCTTTGCTGGGATAGGAACTCAGAGCAGTAATAACCTCTTCTCCAAGCCCAAGAACTTCCGCAATCTTGACAGCTTGATCAACGCTAGCACTGTTTTGTCCATAAAAGACAGAGGCAATCCAAACTTCGTCTTGCCCCAATAATTTTTCGAGGTCAGCAAAAGTGATTCCTTTCGCTTTTTTAGCAGCTAGGAGGATAGAGGTAAAATCTGGGAATTCAACGGTCATAATGTCTGTTTTGATAGAGATATAAAGGTGCTTTTAATTAGATTCTTGAAGCTTCAACAGCGCGGGTTTCGCGCATTAGGTGATCTTCCATTTCCGCTTTGAGGTCGTGATAACCTACTTGTTGGTCAAGAGTTTCACGCGATCGCGGACGTGGGAAAGGCACATCAAGGATTTCGTCAATCCCTGCGGCCGGGCCCCGCTTCATCATCACAATTTTATCGGAAAGCAGCAATGCTTCCTCAATACTGTGGGTAATCATGACTACGGTTTTGCGCTTCTGCTCCCAAATTCGCGCCACTTCATCTTGCAGGAATCCACGAGTAAGCGCATCAAGTGCGCCAAAGGGTTCATCCATCAATAGAATTTGTGGGTCGATCGCTAGGGCGCGAGCAATGCCAACTCGTTGTTTCATACCGCCAGAGAGTTCATGGGGATGTTTTTTCTCGGCTCCCTTTAAGCCAACCAGATCGATATATTCGTAGACTCGACTTTTGCGATCGGCTAGGGACATCTTGGGATAGACTGTCTCAATCGCAAAATGTAAGTTTTCGGCAACCGTTAGCCAAGGCATCAGCGCATAGTTTTGAAATACGACACCGCGATCAGGTCCAGGAGCATAAATTTCTTCGCCATTGATGCAGATTGAGCCATTGGTAGGTGTCGTTAAACCTGCAATCAAGTTTAGAAGCGTAGATTTGCCACAACCAGAAGGCCCAATAATTGAGACAAAGGTATTGGGAGCAATATCAAAATTGATATCCGCTAAAGCTATATAGTCTTTGGAAGTCTTCTGAATTAAGCGATTAATCAAACCGCCTCTACCGCGATAGACCATTGATACATTGCGAACAGAAATTTGTGCTTGGCTAGTTTCGTTTTCTAACATGTCTTTTTGCATTGAAGTCACGTTCATATCTGCCTCCCAAAAGACACCCATTGCTGTAACAATCCAAACATGCGATCGATAATCATTCCGACTGCACCAATCACAAGAATGGCAGTGATAATGCTAGTAATACTGAGGTTATTCCATTCATTCCAAACGAAGTAACCCAAACCAGTTCCACCGAGTAAAATCTCGGCAGCAACGATAACTAGCCATGCAATACCCGCGCTAATTCGCATTCCTGCGACAATGCTAGCAGCCGAAGCAGGCAAAATCACTTTCGTAATTGTGCGCCATTGGGAAGCTCCAAGGGTACGAGTCACATCGATATAGGTCGGATCGACATTGCTGACACCAAATTTAGTGTTAATCAATGTCGGCCAAAGGCTAGTAATTGCAATTACAAAAATTGCCGTACTTTCGGAATCTTGTAGTAGTCCTAGTCCAATTGGCAACCATGCTAAAGGAGAGACTGGCTTGAGGATTTGGATAAATGGATCAAAGGCTTTCGATGCAACAGGAAATAGACCAATTAAAACGCCAGTGGGAATTGCGATCGCCGCACCAACACTAAAGCCAATCGTCACGCGGCGTAAGCTGGTGAGCAAATGCCAACCAATGCCTTTATCGTTAGTTCCTTTTACATAAAAGGGATCAGATATCCATCCCCAAAAATCCGTAAAGGTAGTTTTTGCAGAAGGCATTAATGGTGAAAACCAGCCAGAATTTGCACCATATTCCCAAAATGTCAACAATACGCCAAGTATTACCAGAAACAAGGCAAATGCTTGGTAGTCTTGGTTAGGCAACACGCGCTGAATGATTGCCATAACTGGATTTGAGCGCGGTCGAGATTTAGGTGCTGGAGGAGAATAATTCATAAATTTCCTAAAAAATAATGTTTGGGAATTATTGAAGAATTACTTTCTAAGGTTAAAAGTTCTAACGGATCCCCCTCAATCCCCCTTAAAAAGGGGGAGGACTTAATTCTCCCCCCTTTTTAAGGGGGGCTGGGGGGGATCCAAAACCAATTCTCATATGGTTTCTAAGCCTTAAACTGTTTGATTTGCTCTTCCACATAGGCTTCAGGCTTAGCAGGATCGAAAGTGTCAAACTTGAGCTTCTCAATACGCTCATTTTCTGTAGGCGGAGTTTGTCCTAATTCCTTAGCCAACTCACGAGCTAAGTCAGTCTGATAAATTTGGTCAGCAATAGTCGTGTAATCGGCTTTATCCTTGGGCATTAAATCCCAACGCACGGCTTGAGTAGAAATCCACTTAGCAAAACTCTTCCAAGGGTAGGGATCGAAGCCGATGCGATCGGGAACATCAAGAGTATTACCCTGTCCATCTTCAAATTTGCCAGTAAGTACGGCTTTAAGAACTGCTTCAGGTTGGTTGAGATAGTTTTTGCCAGCGATCGCCTTTGCAATTTCTTCGCGATTTTTCGGATCATTCGCGTAACTTGCACCATCGATAATCGCTTTATTGACTGCTCGATAGGTATTAGGATTAGTATCAATCCATTTCTGACTAGCCGCAAATGCACAGCAGGGATGTCCTTGCCATAGATCTTTAGTCAACAAATGGATAAATCCAATCTTGTTGAAAACAGCGCGTTGGACAACGTTATCAGGCATCAGATAAGCATCCAATTGTCCTGCGGTCATTTTCGCGATCGCATCGGGTGGTGGAATTACTTGAATCTGGACATCTTTATCAGGATTAATGCCACCAGATGCAAGATAATATCGCAGCAGCAAATTATGCATTGAGAAAGCAAAGGGAACACCAATGCTAAAACCTTTGAAATCTTTGGCATCTTTAACTTTGCCGAGATGTTGCTTCGCCACCGCGATCGCTTGACCATTAACGTTCTCAATACTAGCAAGCTTCACAGGAAAGGCAGTCGAACCTAGTCCCAGAGACATGGAAATTGGCATTGGCGAAAGCATATGATATGCATCTAATTCACCTGCGATCGCCGAGTCACGAACAGCCGCCCAGCTAGGCATTTTCACCAATTCCACCTTCAAGCCATACTTGGAATAGAATCCCAAAGGCTCCGACATAATGATGGGAGTCGCGCAGGTAATTGGGATAAAACCAACTTTTAAACTTGTTTTCTCCACACCAGCAGGAGGTGTATTGGGTGTATTCGTTGTAGCTTTAGATGGAGTTTCGGGAGGAGCCGAAGGGCAGCCAGTCAGAGTAACTACAGCCGCAGCAGCCGCTACCTTAATCAAGAACTCACGACGACGGAAGGTACTAGATTGGAGAGCGTCGCCAAAAAATTCCTGAGCTTGGGGGCCAAAAGCGGCACTAAATGCTTCTTCTACACCGCCAGCGAGTTTGATCAGGTCATAGCAAATCCGTTTTTGACCATCAGTAGCATCGGCAAACGCGCCTTGCTCCAACAATTGCCACAGGTCAGCTTTCATGGCATTGGTTTCCCATGACTGCGCCAATAGCTGAGCGCGATCGGAGTAATGTCCCATCCGAATTAGGTCATTTACCAATTCCGCAGGATCTTCAGGCATCCCTTCCATAACGCGCTGATGCTCATCAATACTATGATTTACACCACAGGGACAAGCATTCCATGAATTAACGTTATTTATTTGAGAGCTAAAATAACTGCAAGGATCGCTTGAATTGACGTTATTTCCTATTGCTGAAGCGATCATCTGTTCTATTGAATTAGATGTCATAATTAGTTATAGTTAGTATTTGAGTAAAATAAAATTCTTGTTTTGACGAATGCAGTTAATTTAGCTATAAAAAGCTAAACATAAGTTTAATTATTGTTACCTTAGCAACCTACTTGTAATTAAGTCGGTATAGATATATACCAAAAAGTTTGATGTTGATCATAAAGAAAATTTATTAAAAGAATTTTAGTAATCCAAATAATTTTCAAAAGTGCCGCAAAGCAGCGCTTTCAAAAATTATTTGGATTTTATGTTAATGTAAGGCGCTGTAAGTAAAGTAGGTAAATTAGCCTCTTATTTTTTATTCAAATAATTAAGTATCTAGATTTAATTATTTGAATGAAACTAAAATTTTAAATAATATAAAATCAATAAAACATATGAACCTTATGCTAAATATTTAAAATATTTTTTTGTAGATAATTAGACAAATAAAACCTACTAAAATCTTAACTTTAAGTAAGATTTTAGTGGGCTTCTATATATTTTATATTATGGCTTAATTTCCTAAATTTAGAAAACCAAACTATTACGACATACTTGCTAATACTTTACGTAAATGTTTGAGAGCGGGTGTCACCATCGCCACAAAATATGATTCGCGCAAACGGCGATCATAGACACTACCATGCACATAGGCGATCGCCCCTGCGTGGAGCATCAATGATTGAGAAGCTCTAAGCGATAATTCTGAAGCCGTTGCCCTTGATTGAATAACTTCGCGCAAAACTTCCTTCCCAACTAATTGGCGACCATGCCCGATCGCCTCTGCTAAACGGTAGGATTTCAAACGAAGATTTTCGAGTTCTTCTTCTAGCTCATCGGGGCGATCGTCTAGATATTGATTAACATGCTGCTTTGTATTATCAATTCTTCGCATCAAGTCAATACAGTTTTGAGTTAATCCCAAACCCATTCCCACCTGCATCAGGATAAAACCAGGTTTGATATATTCTACATAGCGATCGCATGGAGCCGCTAAAATCCAATCATTACTAATAAAGACATTGCGAAATAGACATCTAAAAGTATTTGTACCTTCAAGCGCAATAAAATGCACATCTTGCTTTAGTTCTAGTCCTTGCATTCCGCCCTGTGCGATCGCCATCAAATAATTATCGGTTCCTTCGATTTGAGCCGAGACTCCAAATAAATGCTGATCGCCAATATTAGAAACCCAAGGTAATGTGCCATTGAGAATATAGCCACCATCACAGGGAGTCGCCATAATTTTAATTTTTTCGATGCCCGCAAAATGCTTCATTGGATTGGACAATCCTGTACCCGCTAAAAGCTTGCCTGAAGCGACTTGCGGTAAAATCTGTTCACGTAAAAAAGAATTGTCAGTATTTTGTAAGTACCACGAACAGGCATTGTGACACCAAGCCATAAACCCTGTACTTAGGCAAGTTTCAGAAACTATTTCGATCGCTTTTAATGCAGGAAGTACACCTCGACCAGTGCCGCCATGTTCAACGCTCACAATCTGACCATAAGCACCAAGTTCACCAATATTTCGCAGGAATTCTTCAGGATATAGCCCTTGCTGGTCGATTTTGGTGACGTTGGGTACTAATTTTTGGGCGATCGCTTCTTTTAAGCTCTGCATCAATGATTCATCAGTGAGTAGCTTACCTTGAGATTGCTTGGGTCTGGAGTCACTAACCTGCATTATTTCTTTCTCTTTATCTTTATGAATTTTGTATTACTGGCTGATATTAAGCAGAGCGAGGATTTGCCCTCATCCCCTTCTTCCGCAGGAGAGAAAAACTCAGTTATTTTCTTGTTCCCCTCTCCTGCGGGAGCTACGGTGTACACACAAGTCCTACCTGTCTACGTTTTATGATTTAGATCCCCCTCAATCCCCCTTAAAAAGGGGGAAGAATATCTTCTCCCCCCTTTTTAAGGGGGGCTGGGGGGGATCTTTAGAATCTAACAACATCACTGATAACTTGTGTGTACACGGTAGCCTGCGGGAGAGGGGCTAGGGGTGAGGGTCTTAACAACATATTTTAAGCTAACGAAACTTCCATATCTACAGGATTACGGAAAGTGTTAGCAACTGGTGACCAATAGTTAGCATGTTCGAGCAGTTCGGCTAGCTCTTCTTTAGTTGCATCAGACTCAATATCTACCTTTACGCGCACAGCACTAATTCCTAAACGCTTTTTAGTTAGATCGCCAATACCCCAAACACCCGTGATATTGATATCACCTTCGAGATATAGCTCTAGTTTTGAGAGTGTAATTCCGCGCATGATTGCGTTGGCATGAATACCAACCGATAGACAAGAACCAAGACAAGCTAATAGAGCTTCTGAAGGATTAGGGGCAGTATCTTGTCCTAATAGGGTTGGGGGTTCATCAATGACATGCTCTGGTAAGTTACGCACGTAAGTTAGATTGCGAAATTGTCCTTCGCATACTGTTTTTACTTTCAATGTACCAATAACATTGGGGTTAGATTGCGCTTTTGCAGCAAGAGCTTCTAGTCCTTCTTTACTGACAGGACGCAATGGTGTAACTACAGATGTATTAATAGTGGTGGTCATGTCTTAAATATTTATAATTGTTTGTTCAAGTAAATAGAACGATTTATACAATTGAATACTACACAAACTATCTAAAATTCTGTATAAGTAATCACATTTAATTTGGCTATGCTTATACAAACGCCAAACATGGGTGCTTTTCAAATTGTTATGGTGTTGCACACAAGTCTCAAAAACCCCTCGCAAAGGAGGAAAACCCCTCCCTAGCCGTCCCCTTGCAAAGGGATGGCTAGGGAGGGGTTTTGACAACTTGTGTGTACACAGTAGACTCATATTGAGGAGTAGTTTTTAGGCTATTTTTTAAATATGAATAAAAATTCATATAAACAAACTATCATGTGAGGTATGTTAACCAGTCTATTATTTACCGAGGGCATTTCGCTTTGATGACTTCCCAAAATTTGACTCAACCAATGCAAAATCTTTGCGCTCATAAATTAAGAGTTTTAGCAGATCCTACTCGACTATCGGTTTTGGAATTATTAAGAGAACGACCAAGACATGTTGGCGAAATTAATACGGTTTTGCAATTGGAACACAGTTTGTTATCGCATCACTTAAAGATACTTCGTAATGAAGGGTTTGTAAGTTCTATCCGTGATGGCAAAGCAGTTCTTTATCATCTTGCCTCGGATGTGCGGCTTCAAAATGGAGCTAAGGGAATTAACTTAGGTTGCTGTATTCTTTCCTTTTCAAATCCATGAAATATATAAAATTATTAGTACCGATCGCCATCAGCATAATGACAGCGATCGCTGTTCAATCCTGTTCTAGTCCATCTAAAATACAATCGAAATCAGCAGCATCTACGAATGCGTTAGCAGGCAAATTAGTACTAACAGGATCGAGTACGGTCGCACCTTTGCTTTCAGAAATTGGTAAACTCTACGAGTTAAAACATTCAGGAGTCAGGATCGATGTCCAGTCAGGAGGATCTTCGCGGGGCATTGCCGATACTCGTCAAGATGTCGCGGATATTGGTATGGTATCGAGGAGTCTGAAAG
This sequence comes from Pseudanabaenales cyanobacterium, assembly GCA_038225745.1. Classification (GTDB taxonomy): domain Bacteria; phylum Cyanobacteriota; class Cyanobacteriia; order Pseudanabaenales; family Pseudanabaenaceae; genus Pseudanabaena. The sequence goes on from JBBRQX010000046.1 coordinate 7,867, forward strand.
AAAATGAGAAAGACTTGCAATCATTCACTGTAGCCAGAGATGGAATTTCGGTAATTCTACATAAAGAAAATCCGATCACGACTTTGAGTAATCAGCAGATTGTCGATATCTACACCAAAAAAACTACTAATTGGAATCAAGTTGGTGGTAAAGATGCACTGATTACCGTAGTGAATAAAGCTGAAGGTCGCTCAACATTAGAATTATTTGCTCAATTTTTTAAGCTAAAAACCACTGATATTAAAGCTGATGTGGTAATTGGTGATAACGAACAGGGAATTAAAACAGTCGCAGGTAATCCTAATGCGATCGGTTATGTGTCAGTTGGTTCGGCAGAATTTAGCGCTAATAATGGTACGCCGATTAAATTACTGCCTACAAACGGTGTAACTGCGACGATCTCGAATATCTCTAACCAAACATTTCCGATTTCTCGTCCCCTTAACTTAGTGACTAAAACCACGCCCACTGGACTTCAAAAAGACTTTATTGATTTTGCCCGATCTCAGGAGGTATATGACATTGTTAAAGCCCAATATTTTGTTCCAATTCAACCGTGAGCAAGCCTTTGTTTGGGGACTACGGAGTTTGGCAGTTCTATCGGGAGCGATCGTGCTACTGATTTTTGGCTTTCTTCTTTGGGACGCAATGCCATTGCTAAACAAGATTGGATTGCCGCGCTTTTTTCATGATGCTTCTTGGCATCCTACTAGTCAGGAGTTTAATCTGTCGCCTATGCTGTGGGGAACGATGCTGGTAATGTTTGGAGCAGTTAGTTTAGCCACTCCCCTTGGCATTTTGTCAGCAGTTTTTATGCAGTACTATGCCTCACCGATGATTGCTCAGATTTATCGACGGTTGATCGAGTTATTAGCGGGTATCCCGTCGGTAGTATATGGATTTTGGGGGCTAGTGGTTTTAGTTCCTTTGATTGGTAAACTACATCCTCCCGGCGCTAGTTTGTTGGCAGGAATCTTGATTTTGACGATGATGATTTTGCCGACGATTGCTCTTGTGGCGGAGGCAAGTTTTGCGAATGTACCATCAGCTTATTTGCGAGGAGCAGTGGCTCTCGGCTTAGGTCGTTGGGCGATGATTCGGGGAGTGATTTTTCCTGCGGCGAAGTCGGGACTAATCACAGGTGTGATCTTAGAAACAGGTCGGGCAATCGGTGAGACGATGGCGGTATTGATGGTTTGCGGCAATGTTGTCCAAGTTCCTAATAATCTATTTGCGCCTGTGAGAACCCTGACTGCAAATATTGCCTTAGAGATGGCTTATGCGGTAGACGATCATCGGGCGGCGCTATTTGTAAGTGGTTTGGTGCTAATGGCTTTGATTTTAGGTTTAGTGATGATCGCTGAGGTAATACGTGCATAGTCAATATAGCGATCGCGTTATGACAATCTTGATTTGGTTAGTAGCGAGTTTAGTGATAGGAGCTTTGTTTTGGTTGTTGAGTGATATTTTGCAGCATGGATTAGGTCAGCTTAATTGGCAATTTTTAACTACTACTCCTCGAAATGCAGGACGTGAGGGTGGAATTGCCCCAATTCTTATATCCACGGCTTTAATTATCCTTGTGTGTTTGGGAGTTTCTTTCCCATTGGGTGTGGGGACGGCGATTTTGTTAGCGGAGTTTAGTTCTCAATCAAGTGTTTTTAGTCGCTTGGTACGATTGAGTTTAGATGTTCTAGCAGGTGTACCATCGATCGCCTTTGGACTATTCGGTAACGCCTTTTTCAGTAAAACCTTGGGGTTAGGGTTTTCGATTTTATCAGGTGGGCTGACCCTTGCTTGCATGGTTTTACCGATCTTGATTCGTTCTACACAGGAGGGATTAAGGTCAGCACCAGAAGACTATCGCCGTTCGGGAGCCGCTTTAGGTTTATCGCGTACAGCCATACTATGGAAATTGCTTTTGCCTGCGGCGATGCCTGCGCTAGTAGTCGGGATCTTGTTGGGTTTAGGTCGGGCGATCGCAGAAACTGCGGCTTTGATTTTTACCAGTGGCTATGTGGATCGAATGCCATCTTCTCTACTTGATTCGGGGCGAGCGCTATCGGTGCATATTTTCGATCTTGCGATGAATATTTCAGGTGGCGAATCCCATGCTTATGCTTCAGCACTAACTTTAGTGATCATTCTCGTCGTGATCAACAGCATTATCTCTTGGCTTGGTGAATGGTTTCGCCGCGATCGCCTGCAACTTCTCTAACTTATCTTCTACGCATACCCATGTCCCTAGCCATCAATCTCACTGTAGTTCAAATCCAAGATCTCAGTCTCTATTATGCTGAAAAAGCTGCTTTCCAAAATATTAATTTGGCAATCCCTAAACATAGCATTACGGCATTAATTGGTCCCTCAGGATGTGGAAAAACCAGCTTTCTTAATTGTCTAAATCGTTTGGTTGAACTAACTCCCAAAACCAAAATAACTGGACAAATCCTTTTAGAGAGTAAGGACATCCAAACTATGAATGTGGTTGATCTCCGCCGCCGTGTGGGAATGTTGTTTCAAAAACCGAACCCCTTTCCATTGTCAATCATCAAAAATCTAGAGTTTCCCCTCCGCGAACATGGCATCAAACAGCGCGATCGCCTAGACCAAATTATTGAAGAAAGCTTGCGGCAAGTGGGTCTATGGGAAGAAGTCAAAGATCGCCTAAAAACTACTGCACTATCCCTTTCGGGTGGTCAACAGCAGCGTCTTTGTCTTGCTCGTGCGATCGCCTTACAGCCCGAAATATTATTAATGGATGAACCATGTAGCGCCCTTGATCCTATCTCTAGCGAAATAGTGGAAGATTTAATCATCCGTCTGCGTAATCACTACACTCTAATCATTGTTACCCATAATCTTGCTCAAGCCC
>JBBRQX010000047.1:0-10731 GCA_038225745.1 Pseudanabaenales cyanobacterium
TGGGATACGGCGCAGAGTGCCGTATCCCATTTTTGGTTTTGGGATACGATCGCCTCTCTAGCGAAGCTGCGGTGACAAACAGTTAAAATGTAATCACAAAGGCTTTTAGCGCCAATCAGTACACAAATAGATTTAGTAAATTTAATAAATTTAGGACACACATATGATGAGAGGCGGTATCCGCATCGGCAGCATTTCAGGGCTTCCCCTATATATTGATTCATCGTGGTTTCTCGTCCTCGGCGTTCTTGCCGTTTTTATGAGTGGAGCCTATACCAAATTATCGCCATCTTTTTCTTTCGTCTATGGCGCGATCACCGCAGTTCTTTTTTTCTTGTCGATCGCTTTAAATAAAATTGCCCATGCAGTCATGTCTAAGGGGCAAGGCGCAGAAATTAATGCAATTAATATTCAGTTTATGGGCAAATCTAGCACAGTTGAGCGCGAAGCCAAAGATCCTTTCTCAGTATTTATTATTGCCATTTCAGGGCCATTTGTAAGCTTAGGTTTGAGTGCGATCGGATTTACCGCAGTTTGGCTGATCTCTGGAGATTTCATTTTTTCTAACAATCCCCAAACGGTAGAAATACTAAGTAAAAGTATCGGCAATATTCGCACCATTTGGACAATAGTTGCCCTAAATTTTGCCCAAATCAATCTAATTTTCGGTATGTTTAGCCTAATTCCTGCGTTACCTTTTGAAGGTGGACAGATTCTCAAAGCGGCGGTTTGGAAACTGACAGGCGATCGCTTCACTGGCATCCGATTTGCGGCGCGATCGGGGCAGGGCTTTGGAATCTTAACAATGATTTTTGGGGGATTAATATTAACTAGCAGTTTTAGCGGCATCTTTTTAATCTTTTTAGGCTGGTTTCTATTTGGGAATGCAGGCGGCTATCTCTATCTCAATAATTTGCAACAAGCTCTAATCGATATTAACGCTGAAACAGCAATGACACGGGATTTTCGCCTAGTTGATGCTGATCTCTCGTTGCGTGAATTTGCCGATAAGTTTTTGCTAATGGAAGATAAAAATGCAAATCCCATTTATATCGCTTCATCAAATGGGCGCGATCGCGGCTTAATTGACCCTGAAGAAATTCGCAAGATCGATAGTCATGAATGGCAATCACAATCCCTGCAAGCCATAGTTAAACCTTTTGAAGAGATCGATACCGTCGATCTCAAAGCCCAAATCTCCACAGTAATAAATCTGCTCGAACAAAAACAATTGCGCTATGTAATTGTGCGATCGCCTGTAGGATCGGTGGCTGGAGTCATCGATCATGGCGATGTGATCAAGGCTCTAGATAGCAAGTTGTCTTGGCGTATTCCTTCAGAATATATCAAACAAATTAAAGCAGATAGAAAATTTCCCGCTAACTTCCAATTGGTCGAAATTTGTGAACAGTTAACCGAGAAATAGGTAATCTAATTGAAAGCCCAAAAGCTACGGTGCACGCTGTGCGTGCGCTATAGTTATAAAAATAGGTTTCTTTAAAAGCCGACAGAATTTAGGTCTTCCGATAACTCGTCTAAAGTGACAAAATCAGATGAAGATTTTGACTCTAATGAATTCAGGGCAATGGTTTCCATATTTCCCAAGATTCTCTCTATGGTTGTCGCTCCGAGATCAGCATCTGATTGAACTACATTTCGGTCTGTATCTTTGCTTTTAATAGCTTCTGATTGAGCTTTAGTTTGCTCTTCCTCATCCATTAGCTGCAATAATTTATCCAAATCCTGCTTAGGGATTTTTGATCTAATAGTATTAATATTACTTTCATTTATATCTAATTTTAAGGAGCGATCAGATGCGCGATCGCTAGGTGAAAAGCTATCAAATAGATCATCATCTGTATTCGCCGATTGCATATCTTCCTGATGCACAGATTGACTTACAGATAAATCTTCACGATAACTATTTGATGAATCAACATTCATAAAGTCATCAAATAATGAGTCAGAAAAATCAGAGCTTGCAGTTATGTCATCAACAAACTGAACTGATGGTGAAACGGATAAAGTAGATTCTGAGAAATCATCAAACAATGAATTTGCCGTAACTGCATCCGAACTTTCGATTACATCACTAATTGCTTGAGAACTTGGTAAATCCAGTTCTGGAGATCTATTAAACAACGTGTCTGCTGTAACTGTTCCCAAATCTGGGGCTAAATTAGAAGCGTCAGACTTACCTTGATAATTTTTTGAGATGGAAGTATCTAGATTGGGCGCTAGAGCTTCATAAACAACTGGCTCTGGCTCAATTTCTGCTAAATCTAAGGTAAGACCCTGATGCGGAACTTCTGCACTATTTTGCTCTTGAGTCGGCTCAGCAGGCTCTAAAAATATTTTGGTAACTAGACGGATTTTGGCTTTTTGCCACTGTTGACCAGGTTGTAATATCGATAGGTTCGTAATCACTTGATCGCCATGCTCATCTGTCTTACTAGATTCAGCGATCGTATCGAGCAAGCTTCGCAAATTAGGATTAGAAGCAACTGCCGCGAACAGAAAACTTGGCTGACTAATCACCTGAATTAGTTCTGTGAGTGTAGTTAAGCATCGAACAGTTCCCACCTGTTCGTCTGTGAAGCGCACAATAATATCTTGATATTCTTGCAGATTTTGCTGGATTTGAGACATCTTCTGCACTAAGATTACTCCCGTAGAATTGCTAACAAGATTAGTATTCTGATCTTGCACGACATCGGCAGATTTGGCGATTTTTTTAGTTGATTCCGATTGTTTAAGATCACTGCCAAGATCGAGATCATGTTGCCAAGCCAAATAATTATTGTCAGAGCGATAGGTCAAAATTTTAACATGCTTGATTTTCTCGATCTGTAAAACGATCATTCCTCGATGAATAATTGCCACAACCGCTTTTTGGTTGGGTACTTGTGCCGCCTGCAAAGAGATTTTCAGATAATCTGCTTCAAGTTCGGCCTTGGCATGAATGCCCTTAGATGATAGGGATCGATTGATCAAAGTGGCGATCGCATGGGGATCGCCTTGCTTTGCCAATTCCATAACGCTCAGTTGTGTCATATCCTATTCCCAATTTGCTAAAAAGTTATCTAACAACTAGAGATGTTTTTTACTATTACGATTTTCTCACTGCCCATACCAATGTAGAAATTTCAAATCAAATCTTAGCAACCTAACCTAAATGTAACTGAAAATATTGCAAGTTTATATTAAATTACATATGTCATTAGGTTTTGGTTAAGGATCAACCCAGCGATCGTCAGATTTGATGAGCGCGATTAACTGTTCCACGCCCTCTTCTTCAGGTACACGCTTAATTTCTTCTTTGCCTCGATAGAGCGAGATGATCCCAGGAGTTTTACCGACGTAGCCATAGTCAGCATCAGCCATTTCGCCAGGTCCATTGACGATGCAACCCATTACCGCAATATCTAAACCAACTAAGTGATTAGTAGCTTCACGAACTTTGTGCAGAACGTCTTCGAGATTAAACAATGTGCGTCCACAAGAAGGACAGGCGACATACTCCACCATGGTTTTGCGGAGTCCGAGAGACTGCAAAATGCTGTAGCAGACAGGGATTTCTTTTTCGGGAGCTTCAGTAAGAGAGACGCGGATCGTGTCGCCGATACCTTGAGCTAGTAATGTGGCAATGCCTGCGGTGGACTTGATGCGTCCGTATTCGCCGTCACCTGCTTCGGTCACGCCAAGATGCAGTGGATAATCCATGCCAAGTTGATCCATGCGTTTTGCCATCAGTTGATAGGCGGCGATCATCACAGGAACGCGGGAAGCCTTCATGGAAATAATGATATTTTTAAAATCAAGATCTTCACAAATGCGAATAAATTCGAGTGCCGATTCGACCATGCCCTGAGGCGTATCACCGTAGGTAAAAAGCATCCGTTCAGCGAGAGAGCCGTGATTTACGCCAATTCGTATCGCTTTGTCCTGTTCCTTGAGGGACAAAACTAGAGGCTTAAGAGTATCGCGGACTTTTTCAGAGATTTCGTCAAACTCTGATTGGGTGTATTCAGTCCGATTTGCTTTAGGCTTCTCGAATACATATAAACCTGGATTGATCCGAACTTTGTGAATATGCTTGGCAACTTCGAGGGCAATTTTCATGCCGTTGTGGTGGACATCGGCAACTAGAGGCACATCGAGATAAGTACGTTTGAGCTTTTGGCGAATTTCTGAGAGTGCGGCGGCATGAGCCATGCTAGGCACAGTAACACGCATAATTTCGCAGCCAATTTCATGCAAGCGACGAATGCCTGCAACGGAGCCATCAATATCGAGAGTATCTTCATTAATCATCGACTGCACCACGACAGGTGCGCCACCACCGACGGTGATGTTGCCCACTTGGACGGGACGGGTCTTGCGTCTGACGATGAAACCAAGATTTTCGCTACCATCGATGATGGGTTCAGCTTTGGCGGCTTGGGAGCCATTTTGGAGACCGCTATAGATGTCTTTTGTATTCTCAGAAACAGTCGTCATAACAATTTTTGCAACTTTCGCTTATTAGTTTATCTGAAGTCAGGTGACAGTAGCAATTTTTACGTTAATCTCGTAGCGATCGCAAATCATTGAGGGTCAGCCCAGTCATTCTGGCGATCGTCTCTTCATCAAAAGCGCCTAACATTCTTCTAGCAATCTCATAAGCTTTTTGCTGAGATCCCTCTTGTTTTCCCTGACTCAGAGCTTTAGTAATGGCTCCTCGTTGATCCTGAATAAAAATCTCACTTTTTTCTTGATCTTCCAGTTCGTCAAGGGTGAGATTGACTTGATTAGCGATATAAAAGGCTTTTTGAAGTTCAGGTTCATACATTTTGACAGGAATGTCTTGCAACTTACGTGCATTATTTAGGAAATATAGCCACTTATCGATAATAGTCTCCAGATCTGATAAATTCTTCTTGAATTTTGGCAATTCCACAAAGATTAGTTCGATATCGTAGACAGGATAATCTATTAAGAAATCTTTCTCTTTTAAAATAAATTTGGAAGTGATATTACTCAATTCTGTAAACATTACAAAATCTGTAATTGTCAGAGCAATAACTGGATTAAGAAGATGATAACCTTCACCAGAAGCAAGTTGTGTGGAATAGGATTTGGCAGCATTATATAAAATCCTTTTCTCAAATCCTTCTACATTCAAAACTTGCATCTCGATAATTACGGTACGCTCTTCACCTGATTCTGTATCTCGAATTTTTGCTTTGATATCTAGGTATGTTTCCTTAACGCCGCGAATTTTGGGCGCGAGGTAAGGATTGATGATTTCTAAGTCTTGAATGACAGGATTAGCTTCGTAAACTAGAGCATTTAAGAAGCTAATTAAGATATCTTTGCTATCTTCAGAACCAAAAATCTTTTTGAAGGCAAAATCAATTTTGGGATTAATAAAGATCATAGGATCACGCGATACGTGGGAAACTCAGGCGCTTAAGCCCTGAGAGGGAAACGAACGAGGGAATTTATTCCCTTTAATCTTTTTACTAGTTTGAAGCATGGTGAGGATCTTCAATATAGCGGCGAACTGCCTCTGAACTAATATTACCAGCCGTGCTTACAAAATAGCTACTAGTCCAGAGTGAAGGCAATCTAAGGAGATGTGAAAATTCTTGACGCAAGTATCGGCTAGAACGTCCCTTAAAAGCCTTCACGATTAAGTGGGGAGCATCGGTAGGTTTGACGCTAACAAATAGATGGACATGATCTGGCGCGACTTCAAGGGCTAAAATATCCCACTCGTTTTCAACCGCCACTTCAGCGAATATCTGTCTAGTCCTAATCGCTACAGCGTCAACTAAAACTTTCTTTCTGCGTTTAGGAATAAATACAAAATGATAGTTAATTAAGAATTTAACGTGATTATGCGTTTTGTAGTCTTCTTGAACCAACATAATTTATTTGTAGATGAGTATTGCTTTATCTACTATAATAGCTTACAATAAAAAAGTTAAAAAACATTGTGAGTCGAGACAATGGCTAAAGCGATTAAGTTAATGCGAGTTCAACAATGTCTGATAACTCCAGATAAAGATTTAAAAGCAATTTTGGAATATATTTGCTCAGAATCAAATAAATTACATAATTGCGCGGTCTATTATGCCCGTCAGATCTGGTTCAAAACTAGGCGCTTTGTAACTGATTTTGACCTTGTGAACGAGCTTGGCTCTAACCGCCACTTTTCTGCACTCCCATCTGAAGCAGCAGTACAAACTTGTCTGTCAGTTGGCGAATCAGTTAAATCATTTTCTGCACTGCTAAAGAAATCGATCAAAGGTGAATTACAGCAAAAGCCCAAAATTCCTAGTTACAAGAAACAGGGTTTTCAATTAGTTGCTTTCCCCAAAAGATGCTTGAGACTGCTTGGAGACAAAATTCGATTACCTTTAGGATTGCAAGTTAAAGCATGGTTTGGGCTTAAAGAGTTCTTTCTGGCTATGCCATCCAACCTTAATTTTGCATCTCTTAAAGAAGTTAGGATCTTGCCTAGAAACGGTATTTTCTATGCTGAGTTTGTCTATCCTGTAGAGGCTGTACAAACTGAGTTAGACGCTCAAAAATGCTTAGGCATAGATCACGGTATGAATAACTGGCTAACTTGTGTAAGCAATGTTGGCACTAGTTTTATTGTCGATGGTCTGCATCTTAAATCTCTTAACCGTTGGTATAACAAGCGGGTATCGGTTTTAAAGGAAGGCAAGCCCAACACTTACTGGACAAAGCGACTTGCGAATACTACTGAAAAGCGTAATCGTCAGATGCGTGACGCAGTAAATAAAGCAGCTAAAACCGTTGTTAATCACTGCCTAGCTAATGGGATCGGTACTATTGTTTTTGGTTGGAATAAAGGGCAAAAAAATAGTGCCAATATGGGTGCTAAAACTAATCAGAAGTTTGTCCAAATTCCGACAGCAAAGCTAAAAGATAGAATCAAGCAACTATGCGATATCTACGGTATTCAGTTCCTTGAGACTGAAGAAAGTTATACGTCTAAGGCTAGTTTCTTAGATGCTGATACTATCCCTGTATACGGTGAGAAACCCGGATTGTGGAAAGAATCTGGTAGGCGTGTAAAGCGTGGCTTATATCGTAGTGCTAATAGTTTTCTAATTAATGCAGATTGCAATGGCGCTGCAAATATTCTCTCAAAAGTAGCGGTAACACTAGGCTTAGACCTAAGTGGAATCAGTAGAGGCGCTTTGACTACGCCTCTGAAGTCTAAACTATGGACTAGTCAGGAATCTCAGTCGCGTTAACTCGCTGAGAATGTCAAAAAACCTTAAATCTCAGAATATATCTACTTCAATGTTACTCGCTTCCCAGTGAAAGATTAGCATTGTGGCGCTCCGCGCCGTAATGCTAATTATTGGATTTTATAGCTGTCCTAATGCACTTGGGGACAGCTATAAATGCGAGAGACTAATTACATTGCCAAAAAAGGCGGAGATCTGCGCTCCAGAAAATAAAGCACCGTCTTAGTTATTTGAGAATATTTTTTAAAGTGCTGACGACCTGCTGCTGCTGTTCTTCGCTGAGTTCGGGGAACATGGGCAAAGATAAAACCCGATCGCAGATATTTTCGGCAACTGGAAAATCGCCCTTTTGATAGCCCAAATCTTTGTAAACAGATTGTAAATGTAAGGGCAAAGGATAGTAAATCATGGCGATGATATTTTGCTCTCGTAGTTGGGCTTGCACATAATCGCGTTTACCGTCACCAATGCAAACTGTGTACTGATTCCAGACACTGCCCGAACAATGGTGAGGAGATACGAGATTGGGAATATTTGCGTCTTTGAGAAGATCTGTATAGCGATCGCTGATTTCGCGGCGTTGAGCATTCCATTTATCGAGATAGGGCAGTTTTACTTGCAATAAAGCTGCTTGCAGGGCATCAAGGCGCGAGTTCATGCCGATATATTCGTGATAATAGCGTTTGGGGCTGCCATGTTCGCGCAAACATCGTAATTTTTCGGCAACTTCAAGATTATTCGTGGTCATCATTCCACCATCGCCACAGCCTCCCAAATTTTTGGTGGGATAAAAACTAAAACAACCGATATCGCCAATATTGCCAACTTTTTGACCATCAAAAGTTGCCCCTGTTGCTTGAGCGCAGTCTTCGATGACGTAGAGATTATATTTTTTGGCGATCGCCATTAGCCTTGTCATGTCTGCCGATCGCCCAAACAAATGTACGGGCATAATCGCTTTAGTGCGATCGGTGATCGCCGCTTCGATTAAATCCACATTCATATTGAAGCTATGCGCCTCAATATCGATAAATATTGGTTTCGCCCCCGCCATGCTAACTGTTTCGGCACTAGCAAAAAATGTGAATGGTGAAGTAATTACTTCGTCACCCGCCCCAATATCCAAAGCTCGCAATGCTAAATACAGAGCGTCAGTACCTGAGTTGCAAGCAATGCCATGATTTGAGCCAATAGCTGAACCAATATAATTGGCAAACTCAGTCTCAAACTTACTTACGGTCTGTCCGCCAATGTATTGACCCGATGCGAGTACTTCTAAAGCTACTTTGTTCAGGCGATCGCCAATTTGTTGATACTGCTGCGATACATCAAAAGGAGGGATTTTATTCACGTTGAAACGATTCTAGGTTGCCTTAACTATTTTAAACGCGATCGCCCAACCCATGACAGATAAGTAAGCGCTGCTATATGGCAGAGCTTACTTATTTGCCACGGGTTGGGCGGCGCTTTGCGCCGTCTATTTGCAACGTTATATTATTTATTTCTTTTCGTGGCGAGAGTAGTCATCTTGAAAACGAGTAATGTCATCTTCACCCAAATATTCGCCGTTCTGTACCTCAATGATGATCAACGGGATTATGCCTGGATTTTCCAGACGATGTGCCGTACATTTCGGCACATAGGTCGATTGATTGGTGCTAATCATGGTTTCTTGGTCACCGCAGGTCACTTTGGCAGTGCCTGAAACTACGATCCAATGTTCGCTGCGGTGGTGGTGCATTTGCAGGCTCAGGCGATGCCCTGGGTTCACTTCAATACGCTTGATTTTGTAGCCACGCCCTTCTTCGAGAGTGGTGAATGAACCCCAAGGTCGTTCTACAGTCGGACCATGATGACCATTGAGAGATTCGCTATTGAGGCTTAGTATGCTTGCGATCGCCGAGGGAGCTTCTTTTACTGGTGACATAAATGCAATTTAGAAAGCTGATTGATTCTTAGAATAGCACCAAGCCCAAAAATCGACTTTAAATCGCATTGAAATTTTTTGGTTAACTACGGTACAAAACATATTTCTCAGATCGGTTAAGATTTGGTTAATTAAAATTTAAAGTCTATAGTTAATCTTGATGAGGGAGCCAAACAAAGCAATGGCTGAAACAAAAAAAGCTGTTTTAATGATGCACACCGATCAAGCGCAAGGAGAATTGTGGCAGGCAGCTTTGGTAACTCAGCAATTGGATGTAATTTGGGAGAATAATTCCTTAGATTTAGTTCAATATTTAGAAAAGTGCGATCGCCAAAAATTGCCCAGTCTGTTAATCGTAGATATGGCGATCAAAAGCCCAAGCTCGGAAACCCTACAGTCATCGTCGGTTTGTCAATGGCTAACTAAGCAAAAGGTGGCGACCAAAGTTGTTTTGTTTAATCCCAGACAGGAAAAAATTAAAGATATCGAACATAATTGGGCGTTGAGGCGTGGAGCAGCCGATATACTGCCCCGTCTATCGCCTGAAAACTTAATGGCAGAAGTCGCCAGAGTCACGGCGTTAATCGGTTGTTCATTGATCTCGCAGCCATTAGAAAAAATTGCTAGAAGCCTAGGCGCTATCCCTGAATCTTTGCAAGTTAGAGGGAGTGATTTACTAGATGGATCAGAAATCAACGCGACTTCAAAATCTGAGTCTAAACCTAATCAAAAATCTGACGGTGAAGACGTAGTCATGTATCGAGGTGTCAGAATTAGGCGATAATCATTAAAAAAATGTCCAGTAAGTCATATTTACAAAATTCGCAAGAGAATCAAGATTTTATGTTGTTTGCCCAACATGGTTGGGCAGATATTTCTCAAGATATTGGTTACTTAGCCCGATCGCTGGCAAAACCAAATACGCCCACCTATGCCCCCGATCTTGGCTTGATCAATACTTGGTTTACGATCGCCCAACTAATCGCTAAAGTTGAAAAGATTGCAACAGAGGCGATCGCCAAACACCCAGATTTACCGTTACGAATCATCGGACATTCGATGGGTGGGCTAATCTGGCTCGAAGTTTTAAATCGTCATCCTGAATGGCTGCCCAAAGTACACAGTCTCGCCCTCCTTGGTTCACCCGTTGGTGGCTCCGACTTGGCTAGATTATTCGATCCTTTTGGTCGGTTTCCGTTGATCGCCCGCGACCTTGGCACAAATCGCCGCGCTATTGCTGAGGCGATCGCCTCGCAAATCCCCACAATCTCCATCGTTGGCGATATTGGCAACCATACTGATGGCACGGTTCCGATCGGCTGCTCACAGTTCTCCTATGCTACTTTTGTGTGTTTGGATGGTTTGTACCATGCCCCGCTCAAAAATCACCCTAAAGTCGCGACAGCCTTGCAGCAATTTTGGGACAATCCTACAATTGCGCCGATCTCGACTGATACTGCTTCAAAATTGATTGCCAAATTGCGATCGCTAGACCTCACTGAAACTAATAATCAAAATTTTGTCAAATCCAAA
>JBBRQX010000048.1:0-10706 GCA_038225745.1 Pseudanabaenales cyanobacterium
AAGCGCGGCACAACCACGGTAAAATCTTTCCAAAAAATCGCCTAAGATATAAAAACAAATGAAAATATTAGTTCTCAATGCAGGATCGAGCAGTCAAAAAAGTTGCCTGTATGATTTAGAACAGGATTTAAAAAGTGCTTTGCCTGATACGCCGCCTGAACCTATTTGGGAAGCAACGGTGGACTGGACACATCATGCAGGATCGGTGGAAATTAAGGTCAAAACGCATCAGGGTAAAATTTTGCAAGAAGAGATTGCAGGAACTTCGCGCCCTGAGATTATCGCGCATATGCTCGAAACTTTGTGGAGTGGCGAAACTGCAGTTATTGATAGTCCCGCCGAAATTGATATGGTCGGACATCGAGTTGTGCATGGTGGTGAAGAATATCGCCAAAGTGCGATTATTAATCCTGAAGTAAAAGAAGCGATCGCCCGACTAGCTATATTTGCACCAGTGCATAATCCTGCGAATTTAGAAGGAATTGAAGCCGCCGAAAAAGTATTTGGGGATACTCCACAAGTTGCTGTATTTGATACCGCTTTTCATGCTCATTTAGCACCTGCGGCTTATACTTACGCTATTCCTAGCAAATATGCAGAGCAAGGGATTCGTCGCTATGGATTTCATGGTACTAGTCATCAATATTGCTGCGATCGCGCTGCCAAAATCCTCAATCGCAAAGTCGAAGATTTACGCTTGATTACCTGCCATTTGGGAAATGGATGTTCTCTTGCCGCAATTCGTAATGGTCAGAGTATTGATACGACGATGGGATTTACGCCCCTTGAAGGTTTAGTGATGGGAAGTCGTTCGGGTTCCATTGATGCAGGGATCTTAATCTATTTATTACGTCAGCCTGATATGGATGTGGACAAACTCGAACACCTACTTAACCGTGAATCTGGTTTATTAGGTGTTTCAGGCATCTCGGCAGATTTGCGCCCGATCATTCAGGCGATCGCCGATGGCAACCAGCAAGCCCAACTAGCCTTTGATGTATATGTGCATAGTTTGCGATCGCATATTGGCGCAATGCTGGCGAGTCTCGGCGGCTTAGATGCTTTAGTATTTACCGCAGGCGTGGGCGAAAATTCTCCCGATGTGAGGGCGGCGACTTGTGCAGGTTTTGAGTTTTTAGGGCTGAAGTTAGATTTAGATAAAAATAATCAAAAAGCGATCAATTGCGATATCTCTACGCCTGATTCGGCAGTGCGAATTTTAGTGATCCACACCCAAGAAGACTGGCAAATTGCCCGTGAATGTTGGAATTTAAAATAAAGATATTGCTTTGCAACACCTTTGTTTTGTATTTGACTTATGGTTTTAGCAATCCTTCAGTCAGTCAACCTAGACTGTCGCTCACAGCCAGTACAGGTAGAGCGCGGGGCTTTCGCTTAGTAGCTAAAATTAGTGGCGATCGCAATCTGTACAAATTACATCAAACAAGGTTGCAACTTATCACTTACGGTTGGCATTGTGCATCCCCTTGATCTAAGCTATTCAAAAGCAAAGTGAGGTTCGTATGAGTTCGGCTGTGGAACTGTGGCAACGTTATCAAGACTGGCTGTACTACCATGCAGAGTTAGGGCTTTACGTCGATATCAGTCGGATCAGGTTTACGTCAGACTTTGTGACAGAGATACAACCCAAGTTTGTCAAGGCTTTTGCGGATATGAAAGCCTTGGAATTAGGCGCGATCGCTAATCCTGATGAACAGCGGATGGTTGGGCATTACTGGCTGCGATCGCCTGAAATCGCGCCCACTGAGGAGTTGCGTAAAGATATTACTGAGACTCTTGATCGCATTGAAGACTTTACAAAAAAAATTCATACAGGACTCATTCATCCTCCTACGGCTAATCGGTTTACGGATATTCTCTCAATTGGCATCGGTGGCTCGGCGCTAGGGCCTCAATTTGTGGCGCAGTGTTTAGCTAAAGCCGACGTACCACTCAAAATCAGCTTTATTGATAATGCCGATCCTGATGGGATCGACTTAGTGCTTGACCTATTAGGCGATCGCCTCAGCACCACATTAGTTTTGGTAATTTCCAAGTCTGGCGGCACGCCTGAAGCGTCTAATGGCATGAAAGAAGTTGAGTTTGCTTTTGAGAAAGCAGGTTTAGACTTTGCTAAACAGGCGATCGCGATTACAGGTGTCGGCAGTGCGTTAGAAAAATATGCGATCGCGAATGGCTGGCTCGATCAATTTCCGATGTACGACTGGATCGGCGGTAGAACCTCAGAACTATCAGCAGTTGGTTTATTACCTGCGGCACTACAAGGCCTCGACATCCGCGAAATGTTGCGCGGTGCGAGTTTAATGGATGCCGCCACCCGCAACGAAGATATCCGTCAAAACCCTGCCGCCCTCCTCGCAATGTCATGGTACTTTGCAGGAAATGGCAAAGGCGAAAAAGATATGGTCGTCCTACCCTATAAAGACCGGCTGCTTTTGTTTAGTCGCTATCTGCAACAACTGGTCATGGAATCCATCGGCAAAGAGAAAGATCTTGATGGCAATATTGTCCATCAAGGGATCGCTGTCTACGGTAATAAGGGTTCCACCGATCAACACGCCTATGTGCAGCAACTACGCGATGGTGTCCCCAACTTTTTTGCAACTTTTATCGAGGTTTTACAGGACTCCGCAAAACATCACCCTGAAGTCGAAGATGGCGTTGTCAGTGGCGATTATTTGTTCGGCTTTTTGCAAGGTACTCGTAATGCTCTGTATGAAAATGGTAGAGACTCAATTACGGTCACAATCCCCATTGTTTCTGAACTTACTGTTGGCGCATTAATTGCTCTGTATGAGCGTGCTGTGAGTTTCTACGCTTCATTGGTGAATATCAATGCTTACCATCAACCAGGTGTTGAGGCAGGTAAAAAAGCTGGCGCGAAAGTATTGGCATTACAAAAGAAACTTGTTGACGCATTAAAGTCATCAAATGTATCGCTTTCGCTAGAAGAAATTGCGATCAAAGCTGATGCTCTTGACGAGATTGAGTCTCTGTATCACATCGCTCGCCATCTTCATGCAAATTGCAAGATCCTATTTGAAGGTGATTTATCTGAACCCGCAACTCTAAAAATGATGTTGCTTTTATAAAGTTCTAAACATAAAGCTACAGCGCCTTGCGCTGCCGTAGAACCCAGATAATTTTTTAAAAGTGTCGCTTCGCGGCACTTTCAAAAAATTATCTGTATTACTCAAACCCTCAATAGGCTGTACGCTAAGCGCAGATGTATTTTATATAGCAATCCTGAATCATTTGTAGAAAAAAGAATCTGCAAGAATATAGCTTCTTACTCCCTTCCCACTATAGAAATAGACGTTAAAACCCAAGAATTTAGACGTTGCGGCGCTCCGCGCCGCAACGTCTAATCTTTCACTGGGAAGGGAGTAGGTTTTGTTTACTTATTTATTTATTTAATAGAGGTTGAATGTGAAGAAAATTTTACTTTTTTTTAGCGAACTGAATAATAATGACCTTGACTGGTTTGTTCAAAAAGGCAAAAGAGAGATAATCGCAACCGATCGCCTATTAATTCGTGAAGGGCAGGTTAGCGACGCTTTATATATTGTTGTGAGTGGTTCGTTTAGTGTGGCGATTGAGTCACAAGATCAAAAAGAACTTGCCAGAATCTCTGAAGGAGAAATTGTTGGCGAAGTATCTTTTATTGATACTCGACCTCCCCTCGCTAGTGTGCGATCGCTCGAAGAAAGCGTTGTATTGTCAATCCCTAGAGTGCAACTCCTATCAAAACTGCAACAGGATACAAATTTTTCGTCACGATTTTATCGCGCGATCTGTCTTTGTCTTTCCGATCGCCTACGCGGTACTGTTAGCCGCCTCGGATATGGCTATGATTTAGACTCAGATCTGGGAGGATTTGGTCAGTCGATGATCACCGACTTAGAACTAGCCGAAGCCAAGTTTAACTGGTTAATCAAAAATGTACGCCGAGCTTAACGGCTGTTAGCTTTCCATTAAAAAAAAGAGGCGTAAAACGCCTCTTTTTTCAGGTTTTAAATTTTTGTTTTTAATTTGCTTCAATTCGCATTAAAACTTGACCATACTCAACTGGTTGAGAGCTTTCCACCAAAATTTCTACGATTTTGCCAGAGGCTTCTGACTCAATCTCATTCATTAGCTTCATGGCTTCAATGATGCAGACAGCATTACCTTTTTTGATCGTATCGCCAATTTCCACAAAGGGCGCATCGTCAGGTGAGGGGGATCGATAAAATGTGCCAACCATGGGTGACGTAATTTCGATTAGCTTTTTAGCAGGAAGAGAATCCGCGATCGTGTTGGTATGAGCTACAGGACTAGTAGTCTGCTCGATCGCTACTGGTGATGGCGCTGCATAGCTAACAGGAAGAGATGGCGAAGCCACAGATACAACTCTAGTTTCGCTCTTACGGATACTCAAACGAGTATCGCCTGATTCTAAAGTCAGTTCGGTAATATCGGTCTGATTTAGAATCTTAACGAGTTCGTGTACTTGCTCTAAGCTAAATTCCACCTAATTTTCACGCCCCAAATACGTGTCTTCACGGGTATCAATTTTGACGCGATCGCCAACACTTACAAATAAAGGAACCATGATGGATGCGCCAGTTTCAAGCTTGGCGACTTTACTGCCACCTGTGGCTGTATCGCCCTTCAAACCAGGATCGGTTTCGACTACTTCGAGGACAACTGCGTTAGGCAGCTCTACATCAATGACTCTTTCACGCCAGCGCACGACGTTTACTTCCATACCTTCTTTGATGTATTTAACGCGGCTACCGATTTGCGCTGCCGTCAAAGTTGACTCGTCATAGCTCTGCATATCCATAAAGATATAGTCATCACCATCTTTATAGGTATGTTGCATTGAGCTTTTCTCTAGAACCGCTTGAGGCATTGTCTCACCAGCTCTAAAGGTTCTGTCTAAATTTTTACCTGTCATGGCGCTTTTTAGCGTGGTGCGGACAAAAGCCGAACCTTTGCCAGGTTTTACGTGTAAAGATTCAACTACACGCCAGACTTCGCCATCAAGTTCAATTGTTACGCCGGGTCGAAAATCGTTACTAGAGATCATTGCAAATTGAGTAATAGCCAGTGACAATTTTAGCCTAGCGATGTAACCTTTACGACAAAAAGATTTAAAACGCAGAAAAGTAGGAGGAGCATAAAGCTTTCCCGCCTACTTTTTTGGTAATTGCTATAGAATTAAATTTTTAACAGAGCGATCGCCCCTATGTCAGTAAAAAAGCAGTTTGGTAGTTTTGACGAGTTGTTAGAAGGTTCGGAATTGCCTGTCCTTGTTGACTTCTATGCGCCTTGGTGTGGTCCTTGTCAACTTATGACAGGGATCTTGGACAAGGTTAGCGAAAGAATGAAAGACAAGGTGCAGATTGTGAAGATCAATACTGATAATTATCCCGATCTCGCCTCGCAGTATAAGGTTTTTGCTTTGCCCACATTGGTGCTGTTTAAAGATGGAGCGCCTGTTGATCGCGTTGAGGGGGTGATTCAAGCCGATCAACTTTGCGATCGCCTTGCAGTTCACGCTTAGTAACAAAAAAAGCACCCCAAGGGTGCTTTTTTTGTTTAAGCGAGGCAATCTGTAAGTTTTGTTAATAGATCTTCACGATCTAAATTCCGACCAATGATCACCAGTTGATTACTTAAAGATTTGTTGCGATCGTCGGTCTTGAGTTCATAACGTTTGCCACTGAGTTGAAAGACATAGCGATTGTCGATATTGGCAAAATTCAAAATTCCTTTGGCACGAAAAACATCGATGGGTAATTGCTTGTCCAGAAAATTTTGGAACTTATCGAGATTAAAAGCGCGATCGCTTTGAAATGAAATTGAAATAAAACCATCGTTTTCCAGATGATCGGAGTGATGGTGGTGATGATCATCATGATCATGGTTATGCCCACAGTTAGCATCATGAACATGTTCAGGCTCATGATCGTGTTTATGATGCTTAGCCTCAGGTGCGGGTGCGATCGCGGACTGGTCAATCTCGATATCGAGAATTAGTGGCAGTGGCACAACACCCATTTGCGATTTTAAAATTCTCGCTTTAGTCTTGGTTTTATTAATGTATGTTTCCAATTCTTGCAGCTTTTCTTCGGCAACTAGATCGGTTTTATTGAGAATAATAATGTCGCCGTACATGATTTGGGCATAAGCCGCCTCACTATTAAAATGCTCAGAAGTAAAGGCTTCGGAATCAACTACAGTCAAAATCGAATCGAGACGGGTTAGGTGCTGTAGCTCAGTGCCTAAGAAAGTTAAGGCGATCGGTAATGGGTCAGCAACGCCTGTAGTTTCCACGATCATGTAGTCAATGCGATCGCCGCGTTCAAGAATACTGTAAACGGCATCGACTAAGCCATCATTGATCGTGCAGCAAATACAACCATTGCTCAGTTCCATCATATTTTCATCGACAGAAACTAATAACTGGCTATCGATGTTGATGTCACCAAATTCATTTACTAAAACCGCAACTTTTAGATCTTGCTGATTTTGTAAAATGTGATTGAGCAAAGTGGTTTTGCCACTACCTAAAAAACCTGTGATGATCGTGACGGGCATTCCCCGTTTGGGGACATCTATAGCGTCCTGTGTCATAACATCTGTAACATTGAGATCGGAAGTGAGCATGAACTTTTTATGCCAAAATGAATTTAATACTCATTTTAACAGTCGCGATCTGCGGATCATCATGTCATTTCCAGAATCTTGCACTGCTCCTACTCTTGAAGACGTTCTTGCGATGTTGGCAAAATGTCTAGAGTTAGAAGAGGCGATCGCTAAGTTGCCATTAACGCAAGCATTAGAGCAATGTTTGTTACTTAAAGAGATTGATAGCTCATCTCATCTGGCTGAATTTGTCAAACAAGAACTTACTGGCTATAGCAGTCAACCGCCTAGCTATCGATATGCGCGGTTGAGTTACTTCGATGCTGGTGGACAATTTATCAATGGATTAACTCAATACAGCAATTACCCTGTAGTTACAGGAGTTCGCAAACTAGAACTACGTCTTAAAAATGGTTTGACTTTGATGTTACCGAAGCAGATTTTAACTTTTTTATCACAAGTTTCAGAGCGTGAGGTCGATACGGGGCATATCTCGCCAACCGAAACTCAAAATCTTTTAAAAACTATTCGGCATGAAGTTATCCACAAAATCATCACGAATCTCGTCAAATAGGGGCATGGCGCAAACTGCCAATTTATTGATAGTCGCCATGAGGCGCTACTATAATACGGGACTACATTTTGTGGGAATTTTTACGTCATGATATCCGTTTCCGCTCGATTTGAAGAACTGCGGGCTAAAGGGCAAGCTGCTCTGATTCCATTTATTACGGCTGGCGATCCTAACTTAGAGGCGACAGCAAAAGCTTTGCGGGTCTTGGATCAAAACGGCGCGGATTTTATTGAACTGGGTGTGCCTTACTCAGACCCATTGGCTGATGGCCCCGTGATTCAGGCGGCGGCGACAAGGGCGTTGCAAAATGGCACAACTCTTCAAAAAGTTTTAGATGTTGTGCGAGCCGTTGCCCCTGAACTGAGATCGCCGATCATCCTCTTCACCTACTACAACCCAATTTTAAATATGGGTGTGGAAAAGTTTTTACAAACAATCTATGAGTCAGGGGTACGCGGTCTAGTCGTTCCTGATTTACCTCTCGAAGAATCCCATGTATTGCTAGAGCCTGCTGAGAAAGCGGGTATCGAAGTGATTTTGTTGATTGCGCCGACTAGTCCTCCCGATCGCGTGGCGGCGATCGCCGAAAAGTCACAGGGCTTTATTTATGTGGTTAGTGCTACGGGCGTTACAGGTGTACGGACTGAAGTTGCTAAGGGCGTAAAAACGATGATCGAGCAACTGCGCGTAATTACCGACAAACCGATCGCAGTTGGGTTTGGGATTTCGCAGCCTGAACATGCTAAGCAAGTAGTTGATTGGAATGCAGATGGGGCGATCGTGGGTAGTGCGATGGTGCGAAAACTCGCCGAACCTGCGGGTGGATTGCACGCGATCGCGGAGCTTTGCAAAACTCTCAAGCAAGCTATTAGTAGGGATTAGGGATTAGAGGATTAGGGCGAGAATTTAAGGCGAGATTATGAATATTTTGATTGGTGTGGCGATCGCGATCGCGGTTTTGGGTGGTCTAGTTTTGCTGCTGTGGTTGTTGTTTGAGTGGCAATACAAAACTCGTCAAGGCAACTTACTCGAATTTGATAACGGCGCTTGGCAATTTTTGACCTACGAGCCAGATCACTATCGTTTGGAATTATTGTTAACAGCGACAAACAAAACTCGTAATCTTGATGTTTTCTTGGTCGAAGTAGATCCCGTGATTTCGCTTTTATCTAATGATTCTCTAGAAGGAATTAGTAGCCAGATTCAGTTGCGATCGCGCCATTCTGATACTGCTAGCCGTAGTGATAACTATTGGGAATCATATATTGTCACGCCCAGTCACAGCACTGGTGTCGAGATTCAGGTTGACCTAAGTGGCAAAAATCTCGAAGAACTGAAGACAGCATGGGTGCGCGTCCATTACACAATTTATGGGCCCGCAGGACGCGAAGAAAAAGTCAAGCATTGCATTATTCCCTTACAGTTTCCTGATGCCAATCAAAGAGAACGTTGGCGACCAACCCCTGACGCGGATGTGTTACCAATCCGCACACATATATTATCCGCAGGTGATAATCCTGTAGAAGTGATGCAGCGCTATGTGATCAGTCATGCTCAAGCAGGGGATATCGTCACGATCGCCGAAACCCCGATCGCGATCATGCAAGGCAATTTCTATCATCCTAGCGACATTAAACCTAAGTGGCTAGCCAAACGCCTCTGCTACTACTTCAAAAGCACTTCCAGCCTCGCAACCGCCTGTGGTTTGCAATCCCTAATTAATGAGTCTGGGGCTTGGCGTGTTGCTTATGCGTTTGTTGTCGGTGCTTTAGCCAAAGCATTTTTGCGTGTACCCGGGGTGTTTTACATGTTGGCTGGCGATCAGGCAAGACTAATTGATGATGTGACTGGTACTTTGCCACCCTATGACCAATTTATTGTTTTGGGGCCCAAAAATCCTCAAGCAGTCGTTGATGAAATTAAAGCAGGGACAGGACTAGAAGCAGCGATCGTCGATGTGAACGATTTGCGCCGCGTCAAGGTCTTAGCCGCCACTTCTGGGGTATCCGAAAAGCTCCTGAATCAAGCTTTATTAATGAATCCTGCGGGTAACGCCGCCGAACAAACACCGATTGTGTTAATTCGCCCCAACAGTAGCGTATAGCTGCCGCCAGTCTTGTTAGGGCATAAACCCAAAAGAGAGAGTCGGCGCGGAGCGCCGACTCTCTCTTTTGGGTTTTGATTTGTCTTGATACAGGTGGTGACAGCTATATAAAAAACAAAGGCGGCGCGTTGCGCCGCCTTTGTTTTTGGGTTTTATGGCAATTTAGGATATTGGCGAAAATTTGGTTTGCGCTTTTCTAAAAATGCTTGCTTACCTTCCTTTGCTTCCTCAGTCATGTAAAACAACATCGTGGCATTACCCGCCAACTCTTGAATCCCCGCTTGTCCATCACAATCAGCATTAAAAGCCGACTTCAGACAACGAATTGCTAAAGGACTCTTATCTAAAATTTCCTGCGCCCATTGGATGCCCTCCGATTCCAGTTGCTCGACTGGCACAACCTTATTCACTAAGCCCATGTCTAGAGCCTCTTGAGCGTCATATTGACGGCAGAGATACCAAATTTCTCGCGCTTTTTTCTGCCCTACGAGTCGCGCCAAATAAGAAGCGCCAAAACCACCGTCAAAGCTGCCGACCATTGGGCCAGTCTGTCCAAAGATCGCATTATCGGCAGCGATCGTTAGGTCACAAACCACATGCAACACATGACCACCACCGATCGCATAACCAGCTACCAAAGCAATCACGGGCTGAGGCATGGTGCGAATCAGTCGTTGCAAATCCAGCACATTTAAACGCGGCACACCCGAATCAGAGATATAGCCCCCATCGCCACGCACTTTCTGATCGCCGCCAGAACAAAAAGCATATTTACCATCAGCAGCAGGGTTTGCGCCCGTGAGCAGAACCACACCGATCTCAATATCTTCTCGCGCATCAGCAAAGGCGGCGATCATTTCGGTAATCGTTTTCGGACGAAAAGCATTACGAACTTCGGGACGATTGATCGTAATTTTTGCCATCCCATCAGCTTTGTGATAAAGAATATCTTCAAATTCGGCGGCGATTTGCCAATTGGTCATGGTTTTGGACAAGAAAAGTACAGCCATTGAATCATATCAAAAGTTAAAAAATATTTACTTGACGCAAAGACAAAGAAACCTTGCTGATTCCGTTATAAAAAACCTATGCAAACCTAGTTTGCTGTTTATTTCCTGATTCAACCAAGGGAGACGGCTCCTTCTTGTCCACAGGCTTAAAATCCGACTTAACTAGCCGTACTAAATTTATTGCAGCATTAACATCTCTATCGCAGACAAAGCCACATTCACAGTTATATGTGCGCTCTGAGAGCGATAGAGCTTGTTTCTTATTGCCACAATTTGAGCAAGTCTTTGACGATGGAAACCATCGATTTGCTAATACTAATTCACAGCCGTACAATTTAGTTTTATATTCCAGTTGACGGCG
>JBBRQX010000049.1:0-10696 GCA_038225745.1 Pseudanabaenales cyanobacterium
ATTTGCCCACCTTGCTCTAAAACTATTTGTCATACTATTTTCAGCAGTAACTAGCACTAAAGACAGACTAGATAGTTCACGTTGGCGACGAATTTGTTTGATCAAATCAAATCCATTTAAACCAGGCATATTGATATCAATAAGCACAATAGTTGGTTTGTAGTCTAAGATTTTACTTGTAGCCAACTCTGCATCTTCAGTAAAATCAACCTGATATCCCCAGCTAAGTAGCAAACGTTGCATTTGTTGCAATAAAACAGGTGAGTCATCAACGATGAAAACTCTAGGTTCGTCTTTGGCAACTGTGCTTGGTTGGGGGCGAGTGGGACGTGGGGAGATCTCACTATCGGAGCGACGTTCTTGTAAGGGCAGAATTGACACAATATTTTTTTGCGCTAATTTGTCCAGCAATAAAGCTGTACGATAAATCGGCTGCTTAAAAGTATCTGCGATCGCACAAATGCGATCTTGCCCCGTTGTCACCTTAGCAAAAAGTGGGAAATTGTCGTTGCCAACCCTTGCTAATAAGTTCGCCGCATCGACTAGTTGGACTAATTGATAAGGATGTTTTACACATTCAAACTTTTGCCATTGTTGTACTTCATTGGCAATGGTATTTTCCAGCATTGATAGTTGCCAAACTGGTAAATCAATTTGCAGATCGTTGGCTGGTTTCCAGACAAAAGAGAATTCATCTTCTAAGTGCAACGACAACAGGTTTTCTAGAATAATTTCTTTTAAAACTTGTTTAGTAGCGTCAGGGTGTTTTTTATAAACATTGCTCACAAAGGGATAGCAGTAAGGTCGATTAGTTTGGCGTTGTTCCCATTCAGGAATGCGCGAAAAACTAATACTTTTGCTGCTGTATTTGCGAACTAACGTAGGCATTACTTGCCCCTCTTCTTCTGCTAATGCTAATCCACCACCCGTAAGTAATAATTTCCATCGATGATGTTTGGTTTCTACGCGGATTAGCCCCGTAGAACGACTCATGACGCGCATGGCTGCTAATAGGATGTGTAATGTGGCATTCCTCACTACCTGTCCGTCCGTCAAGTTATTAGGCGCAAGGTCTGAATTAAGCGAGGATTCTGTCATAGCAATCATATTTTTTGACTGGGAGGCACTTGGACAGAGAAATAGTATAAAAAATATTACAAATATTTCAAAAAACGGATCGCTTCTTTTAGATCCTAGCAACTAGCGACAAATTCAGTTGGTTATCTTGGATACATTACCCCAAATTGTGATCGGTCGATTTTTACAAAGGAACAAACTCTTGCAGAAGCATCTGAACTTGCTCGCGAAATTCTTGAACGTCATCGGAGGTGCGAGGCTTACTTAAGAAGCGACAATTTGCCCATTTTGCCCGAAAATTATTGGTAATTGTATTTTCAGATGTCACTAAAACTAAAGGGAGTTTAGCTAATGATGGTTGACGGCGAATTTGTTTAATCAGATCAAATCCATTTAATTTAGGCATATTGATGTCTATAAAGACAATATTGGGCTTTTCTAGCAACATTTCCTTGGTGGCATTGATAGGGTCACTCACGGGACACATCTGGTAGCCCCAATTTGTCAGTAAGTTCCCAAATTGTTTAAGCAAGACAGGTGAATCATCGATAATCATCACTTTAAGTAGCGATCGCGGTTTGATCGTGTCATCTAAGGCTAAATCATCGTTAACTTGTGGGGAACGTAATAGTAATAGTAATGGCAAGATCGCCACTGTCCGATTTTCAGCGAGTTTATCAAGTTTAAGGGCTGTGTGAGTAATATGTTGCTGAAATCGATCAGCAATTTCGCTGATGCGATATTTGCCATTTGTGACCTGTGTAAAAAGTGGAACTTGGGCGATCGGACACTCAGGATCTAGCAGTTGAACTGTTTGATATGGATGGTGAACATGACTAAAAGTGCGCCATTGATCGGTTACGAGCGCGATCGCTTTTTCGAGATCGGGGAGTTTCCAAATCGGGAGCGTAACTTTTGTATCCAATTGCAAGGGCTTCCATAGCAAAGAGAACTTTTTTTCTAAAGAAATGGCTAAAAGATTTTCTAATAAGATCTCTTTAAAAATTATTAGGCAGTTTTCGGGATCTTGGGCATAGATTTTACCAAGCAAGCTACAAGTTTCGATACTGTTAATCGGCTTTTGAGTAATACTACTTAGAAATTCTTGTGCAGACCTAATTCTTTTGATTTTCAGCTTGCGGGTTAAAGTTAGCCAAAAATCGCCTTTATCCTCAATAAAAGCGATGCTTCCAGCACAGATAAAGATTTTCCAACTTGAATGAGGTGTTTCGACTTTAGCGACTCCAGTATGGTTAGTGAGTAATTGCAACATCACCATCAGGCTGGAATAGGTCAAGTCAGGGACAACTTCACCGACTGCGATGATATTGATTGGTTGATTGATCGTTTGACTGACGCTTCTTTCTGTTGGGAGATTGGAAGCGTCGTCCTCTTGTGAAGTCTGCGTCATGGTCAAGTTAAGTAAGGCTTATTTGATGTGATTGTGGCGATCGCGGTTTGTGGAGACTAGTAAATAAAAGGCGACGCGATGCGTCGCCTTTTATTTGGGTTTAGCTGGCTTGGCGCTCAAGAGCGCGATCGCCTAACTCTTGAGGCTCTTGCATATTTTCTACCACTTTCAAGGCTGGCATTTCAGGAGGATTAGCGAGATAATCCGCAAGTTGCGCTTCGATTTGTTCACGCACAATGGAACGATATTCGAGAAAATGTTCGCTTTGAGCGCAAACTGATAGATAGCTCGTAACCACGTTAGGATAACGCTTCATCAAATCAAAAAGATGGAGCCAGAATTGCACACGAGTCTTGCGAACAACACCTTGTCGCCATGCCAAGATTAGCAATGCTTTGATGGCAACTAAATCTGTTTTTTTCTTCTCGCTCGTTGGTTCTCGCTTGATCCGCTTATATTGCGATTCACCCAAAATCAAGAAATGGCGATAGGTACGATTGAGAAAAACAAGTGGATCGTAGAGAGTCCAGAAGGCATGAACATACTCATTCGCAATATCTTCTAAAGGACGAGTGGGCATGAAGTTCATCAAAGTGGCTTGATGCCCATTGCTATTCTGAGTAATCATCCTGCCTTCTTTATTCAAGCGATGCCAAAGCCCTGTATCGGGTAAAGCTTGCAACATACTAAATAGGGCCGTTGGAACGGCAGTTTCTTCAACGAATTGGACAATGCGATCGCCTGCACCTTTCTTCTCACCATCAAAGCCGATGATAAATCCTGCCATAACTCGAATCCCTGCTTTAGCGATGTTAATCACCGATTCTGAAAGCGGATCGCGATTATTTTGGAACTTCTTGGTGAGCGCCAAACTCTCAGTGTCAGGAGTTTCGATACCGAGGAATACAGAACCGAAATTACATTCCACCATCATCTGCATCATTTCAGGATCTTGGGCAAGATCGACAGAAGCTTCCGTGGCGAAAGAGAATGGGAAATTCCGTTCTTTCATCCAAGGTTTTAACTCTTGGAGCATTACTTTGACATTGCGCTTATTGCCGATGAAGTTGTCATCAACCATGAAAATACTGCGTCTCCAACCGAGATCGTAGAGACATTGCAACTCAGCTAAAATTTGAGCAGGGGTCTTGGTGCGAGGCTTGCGTCCATACAAAACGATGATGTCGCAAAACTCGCATTGGAACGGGCAACCGCGTGAGAACTGTACCGACATTTCGGCATAGCTGTTCATTTCTAATAAATCAAATCTTGGAATTGGGGTATCTGTGACCGCAGGGCGTTCGCCATTTGCTCTCAAAATGCCTGCGCGATCGCCTCTTTCGATCGCCTCAACAAACATCGGCAAAGTAATTTCGCCTTCATCAAGAATCAAGAAGTCTGCACCCGAAACCTTTGCTTCTTCAGGTAACGCCGTGGGGTAAGGACCACCGACCGCCACTAACTTACCGCGTTTTTTCGCCTCTTGGATTTGCGCCAAAAAGTCTTCCTTTTGGACAATCATCGCCGAGAGGATTACCACTTCCGACCATTCCCATTCGGCTTCAGTGACATCACGCACATTGCGATCAACCAGCTTAAATTCCCAAGTTTGCGGCAAAATTGCGGCAACTGTAGCCATCCCTAGAGGCGGAAGCTGAGCCTTATAGCCAACTAATTCTAGTGTTTTCTCAAATGACCAGAAACTTTTGGGAAATAATGGGTAAAGGAGTAAGACACGCATTATGTTTTGGGGTTGGTTTTGTATATATTAGCAAAAGTGGCGCAATGCGCTGCTTTTTGTAGTCAAGACGTAAATCTTAAATGATTGTTTAGATTTGGATAGCCAAATCTGACTCCGTGTCAGGTAAAGTTTTTAGTTTTTGTAAATGACTTCATCAATCTGTTTGACTCTATTTGCAGCCTTGTCTCTGGACTTAAAATGAGAGTGTCCCATCAATTAGCAAGTATAAAAGGCGCGCTATTCTTGTGTTTTAGTCTCAGAATCACGAATTATTTGACAATAATTGGAATCATTCTTTGCTGAATTTCCTGAAGATAAGCTTTTAGTCCTGTATTTTGACCTCTTTGTTGAAGCACTTCTAGGCTAGTTTCTTCCCAACATTTCTGTTCACGGAACCTCTCGTTCCCTGTAAGTTCTTCGAGGACTACTTTGGGATTTCTACCTCGTTCTGGTTCACTAAACGAGTTTGAGCGTAGTTTGTGGGAATCCTCACAAGGATCAAAGTTCAACCGCCTCTTAATGTTCTCTAAAATTTCCTCTTCTTCTTGACTAGATGGAATAAATCCGTTCAAAACCCAGGCTTCCCGCATTCGATCAGCTGTACCGATCACGATTTCTAAAGTAGGTTGTTGATTTGTATATTCTGAGCGTGCCTGTTCAATATGCTCTCTTCGCTCAGGTTGATTATCTAGATCACGAATCAAGATAACGGCTTTAATGTTTCGCTTTTGTTTATGTTGAAGGAAACTAATTAAAGTCATGATTTTTCTAGCTGCTTTACCATCCGTTTTTAATTTTCCATTGGATCTTATTTTGGGAAATCTAAATTCGCTGGCAAAATGTTTAATTATATCGCCAGTATTCTTCCAGTAAGAATGCTCAGTATTTTCTACTAAGCCACTCCATTTGAATACATATGCTAAGGTTTCAGCCTCTAACCAAGGTGAATTTTCGACTATCACACGTTCTGCCAACCTTGTAGCAATTTCTACATCTGAGCTACCTTCAACTACGACTATACACTCAAACATTATTTTCTCCCTCAGTCACCCAATCTTCTCCTTCAGCATCCCAAAACTCCCCAGTAGTTAAAGTCTGCTTTGCCCATTCCACATCAGGATGCTCGTCTAAACGTTTAGAACGGGTAAAGCCTGAATTGGTATTACTTAAGACATGGACTTGAGAAGGGTTAAGCTCATCTACAATGTAGGGAGAGTGAGTAGAAAAGACAACTTGCAAATTGCTATTATCTCGAATGATTTCCTTAAAGACGGTCATCAGTTCTCGTTGGGCTTTTGGATGAAGTCCTTGTTCAACATCATCTAGCAATACTAAATTTGGCTGCTTAGGATTCATTAAAACGGTAAGTAAGCCAAGGGTTAACATTGTGCCTTCACTAATAGCGTGAGCAGGAATACGATCGCCTGTATTCATATCTAAAACAATTTCTTGTCCTGCTATCTCCTGATTTTCTTCATAGGAAATAGTTTTTCCGTCAACCTCAATTAAACGCTGACGTGTACTCATAACCTTGGCACGTTTTATACCTACTTTTCTAACACCTGGAACAATGCGTTGCAGCATATCCTGCAAGGATTGAAACTTGTCTGGAGCTTCGTCACGCAGATAGTCTAAGGTCGGAGCTAACCCTGACCCGTCAAATTGAACTCGTGGAGTAACTGCCTCGCTGTAAGCGGCTTTTGCAAGATTAGTAGCAACTAGCTTAAGGTGAACAGCGTATCTTAACGCTTGAGGAATTGGCTCTGGCACGCTACTTAATGAACTTGACCAACCATCTAGAATATAGTGGTCCCCATTATTAATCTGCCATGATGCATTTGGAAACCAAGGGGGATTAGAATTTTTTCTCCATTTATAGGAAGCTTCCCAATGTTTTCGTTCCTTGTATCCCCAAAAGCCGCTAGCTGTAACAGACATTTCAGTCTCTCCAGTCGTCGTGATAAATTCAGGCGACCGTTCGTATTGAAAAATATGTGCGAATGATGATTTGTCTTGTCCAGCCAGCCGACTTAGATAATGCAATGCTTGTAAAACAGAGGTTTTCCCAGAACTATTTTGTCCTACAAGTGCGTGTAGTCGTGAATCATCTAGGTTGATTTTCGTGGAGCGATGACTTTTGAAGTTACAAAGGTTGACAGTTTTTATCATTTGTTTAATTTTTACAGGATAGGCTCATGAATCTAAAGTATCTAGAAATGCCGATTTTCTCGGCGATCGCCAATTCATAAAAAAATAGCGATCGCCTTTAATATTAGCCAAAATCATTAAAATTAGATAGCGATCTTCTTCCTTCCAATAGTTAGGGAGTAGAACGTTCGTACCTACTTGAAATCAGGTGGACGGATATACCAAAAAGCTTTCTGTGCTAAGCACAGAAAGCTTTTTAATTAGACAGCAGGAAAACCTGTACGGATATCTTCGATGATGCCATCGCGCAAGATGATTTCCACACGCATTTGACCAATCAAATTGTCGCCTTTGCTAGCAGTGAAGTAGCTATCAAGCTGTCCTTGCGAAACTTCTTGTTCTAGTTCAAGATTTTGGACTTGAGTCAATTGAGTGAGCAATTGATTCTTTTGTTCGAGCAATTCGGCTTTAACCCGATTCATTTCCGCCCGAATGCCTTCGATCGCATTGGAAACCTCTGACGAAAATGGTTTGATGCTTTGGCGCTCAATTTCGTTGACCTGACGAGAGCCTTGAGCATCGACTTGCTGCACTTGAGCATCAAGTTGAGCGATTTGCTGTTGCAGTTGTTGCTGCATTTCCTCTTTCCAGCGTTGCGTCACGATCACTTGGATGTTGGCAGTACGACGCAATAAAAGCTGATTAGAAAAATCGATTGAATCCACACTTATCTCCATTTTTGTTAAGGTCTAACAAACATACTCCCTTCTCAGTATAAAAATAGACATTAAAATCCAAGAATTAGCGTTGTGGTGCGAAGCGCCGCAACGCTAATCTTTCACTGGAAAGGGAGTAAGAAACGCAAAGCGTTTCTTGTGCTTTAATTTGTAAACATTTTGACAATAATATCTTGATAACGCTCAAATACAATGTTGCGTCGGATCTTGAATGTTTGCGTCAAGTAGCCATTGTCGATTGTAAAGGGTTCTGGCAAGAACTCAAAAACGCCAATGCGATCGTTAATGCTATAGCCAGCGCGGTTTTGAACTTCACGAGTGAGTTCTTCACGGTAAAGATTACGAATTTTTGGCTTGTTCAATTCAGGTAAAATATCCACCAAATTAGAACCAGCAGAAATTAAACCTGCGGATTCGAGAGCAGACAGATTAGGGACGATCAAGATCCCTAATTGCTTTTGATCTTGCCCCACTAGCACGACTTGATCAATATAAGGACTACAAATACAAGCATCCTCAATCGGCTGTGGTTCGATATTTTCGCCGTTAGTTAAAACGATCGTATCCTTAGCGCGACCTGTAATTACCAAGTCAGCCCACTCGCTGACATAGCCCAAATCGCCTGTGTCAAACCAGCCCTCTGAGTCGATCGCCTTAGCTGTGGCTTCAGGATTTTTGTAATAGCCCTGCATCACCTGTGGCCCTCGAATTAGGACTAGCCCTTGCTTGCCGATAGGCATATCAACTCTAGTTTCCAGATGAACAATTCGAGTTTCGGTGTTGAGTACAGGCTGTCCGTCACCGCCACGAATATTGCGATCGGGGCAGCGCACATGGGTAATCGGCGCAGTTTCGGTCAAGCCATAGCCGCCCAAAATCTCAATACCGATAATTTCATAAAAGTCCTCAAGATGTTCAGCGATCGAGCCGCCACCACTGACAACATATTTGAGATTTCCACCCGTGGCGGCACGGACTTTTTGGTAAACCAATTTATGTCCAAGTTGGTGAATTGCCCATAGTCCTGCAACTACTAGCGAGGCAAGTAGCTTGTCGCCTAGAGATGGGTGGAGATTTTCGACATTTAAGCCTTGGACGACTCGCTTGGCAACAATGTATTTTTGACTAACCCCAAAGAAGAAATTTACCAGACGCTGTTTGCTCGCGGGTTGCTCGCGAAATTGCTTTTGTGCGCCTTCATAAATTGATTCCCAGAGACGCGGCACTGCCACCATGTAGTCAGGTTTCTGCTCTTTGAGATCTTTTTTGATCGAGCGAAGGTTGCTATAAATCTCGGTGCAACCTTGCGAAAAAGCAAAATACTCAAATGTACGTTCGTAAGAGTGCCATGTGGGCAGAATGTTTAATACTTTTTCATTGACATTCAGTTTTAACACTGACTGCGCCGCCTCCACTTCAAACAGGAAATTGCCGTGGGTGAGCATTACGCCCTTAGGTCTGGCGGTTGTGCCTGATGTATAAATTAAGGTCGCAAGGGTGTCGCGCTGAATCGGGGGATTACCTAAGTCTTTACTGCTACCTTTGGCAAGAATTTGCTGAAAATTGTAGGCTGCTTCGGGCGGCGTTTCATCTGAAAGCAAAATAATTTGCTTGACTTGCCCAGTATGTAGTTCGGGTTCTAGCTTTTCGAGTGTAGCCAGATTTTCAACAACGATCGCCACACTATCACTATGCTCAATGATATATAGCAATTCATTGCGATCGGCTTGAGAACTGCGCGTGGCATTGGCTGCGCCGATCGCCAATATGCCCTGATCCGCAATCAACCAACGCGGTGAGTTATCGGCTATCAGCGCGACTTTATCGCCAAATTGAATGTCTAGCGATCGCAGCCCTGCCCCAAAAGCATTAATTTGCTCAAAAGTATCTTTATAGGAAACTCTGGTTGGGGGCTTTGCGTGAGGATCGTAAAGAGCGATCGCATCAGGGTGATCTTTTGCGCCCTGTTCCCACACCTGCCAAAGGCTAGTTGCGGAAGCGATCGCAAAGCTATTTTTTATTTGCATAATTTTTTCTAACCTTTGATAAAAGCGATCGCATGTTGCCAAATTACAATCTTATGTCCAGAAGCATCCATACAAATACATTGATCATCTATCCAGATAATCCTGCCGCGTAATTGATCACCTGTAAGCAGTTTAACTTCGACTTCATTTTTGTCACGGATGATGCCATGAATGCGGCGAATGCTTGGCAAAGATGTGTTGAGTCCGATTTTGGTTGCTGCGCTCATCGTCTTGCCTAGGACAGTTTTACGAAATTATCTTACTCTAAAAGTAAAGGCGACACGAAGTGTCGCCTTTACTTTTTTTGCTGAGACATGGTGAATAAAGCCTTTACTAGAATCGAAAGCCTAAACCAGTGTTTACAGAAGTTGCGGTTGTGCCAGGAGAATTGCGATAGGCATTAAGTGCGAAGATCACATTACCGAATATAACAAGATTACTATTAGGCACGGTGTAATCGATACCAGGTTGGATAACCCAACTATTTTGGTTTCCTACTGGCGTGCTATTGGTGGTGTTAGATAATGCTCCACCTGCTCCGATATATAGATCAGTATCGAAATTTAGTGGCACGTCAAAGGAGACGGTTGGTACAACTGCGGTACTATTACCAATCAAAATTTGAGTTCTGATAGATACAGGGAATTCTAGAAATTTATAACGAGCTGAAACTAGACCAGATGTGGTAGCGTTTTCACCTAAGCTAGTATTGCCATTCGTTAAGCCAAAGCTAGCACCTACGCCGACGTAGCTACCATAGGCGGGCTGAGCTTGCGCTGAAGGAATGGGCGCGATCGCTGACACGCATCCTAGTGTCGTCAAGCCAAGCAAAATTTTAGTTAGGTTAATTAGATTTTTCACAGATATCACTTCCTTAATATGAGAAACGATTTATTTACTTAATTATTTATTTGGTTTTCGGAGTAACCCCGTCAGTGAGACAGACTATCACAAGTTGGATCGTTTGGCGAAAAAAAATTTGGACTCAGATTGCCATCCTATCCCCAACTGGAGACAGTAAAAAATTAGAAATTACGGCGCGGGGCACCGCGACGCTAATTCTTGAGTTTTTCTGTCTAATTTTCTAGGTTCGCTAAGCCAATATATGTAATTTTTGTGGGTTCGATCGCAAATCGACAAGCTAATACTTTTACGCCTTTAGCGATCGCCTCTTTTAAGAGCCTTGCATATTCGGGATCGGCTTGCGCTCCTGCGGCAAAGCGATCGCAATCACCACGATTGATAAAAAATATTAAAGCGGCATCGGTATCTTGGTTAATTACCGACATCAGTTCGCGGATGTGCTTTTGTCCTCGCGTTGTCACCGTGTCAGGAAATAAAGCCAAGCTTCCCATACACCAAGTTGTATTTTTAACTTCCACATAGGTTCTTTTGCCGCTATCAGCATCAGTTAATAGAAAATCGATACGACTTTTTTCGTTACCATACGCGACCTCACCCTTGACGATTGTGTATGGTTCTAAATCTGGTAATAAATGGCGATCGAGCATATGACCGATGACACGATTGGGAAGGCTCGTATTAATCCCAATCC
>JBBRQX010000050.1:0-10686 GCA_038225745.1 Pseudanabaenales cyanobacterium
ATGCAGAATTGGCGAAAGTTCGCTTTCCAATGTCTGAAGTAATTGAAACTTTATCTTGATTTTGAGACTTTGAACTCACGGGTGAGGGGGCTTACACCCCCTCATTTGGAATTTGTTATTGTTGGGCAAAATAGCGATCGCCTCCCACAAACTTGAGAAAATGATTGTTGAGGCGATCATTGATAAGTGGCTCAAAGAGCTAATAAAGTCTCAAACCTCAGCAGTCTACATCTAGACGATTAAGTAGAGCTAAAATATTGACAGCTTATTTTGAAAATTGGAGTCCTCTGATGCCTCAAACTTTGAAAGCAATTTACCGTAGTGGGACATTCATTCTTCAGACAGCTTGTAATTTGCCTGAAGGAGTTGAAGTTCAGCTTTTTGTGCAATCGCCCCAAGTTACTCCACCCCAGATTACTGACATTACTGCGAGGAAAACTTTTCTAGGTCTGCTTGTTGAACGAATGCAACAAAACCCTATTCCCCATAATGCTCCTCAATTTACACGGGATATGTTGCATGAACGCGGTTGATACAAACATTTTAATCTACGTCAACGACCCGCGCGATCGCGTTAAACAGGCAGTAGCAGCTTCTTTAATGTCCACCTTGACAGACGGAGTTTTAGTCTGGCAGGTTGCTTGCGAGTATTTAGCGGCAAGTCGTAAGTTAGAGCAATTAGGATATGACAGAAAACAGGCATATCAATACATTCGAGACTTGCAGCAGGTTTGGTACACTGCTTTGCCAACTTGGACTGTTATTGATCGCGCTGAAGACCTGATGAACCGTTTTAGTCTGTCCCACTGGGATTCGATGATAGTTGCAGCCTGTTTGGAGGCGAATGTTCAAATTCCCTACGCGGAAGATTTTGGGTACTCAGCCATTGATGGTCTAAAAATCGTCAATCCTTTCCAAGCACCTTGACCAACCGCAGCATAACAACGCGGGAGATTAAGCAAGCAAAAATAGTTGGATTCGTTGATAGGTTGAGAGATGGGGCGATCGCCATCTAAAAAATAAATCATTAGAAAATACTTTTTTTGGCAAAATAACGATCGCACCATAAATCATCTCCTCAAAAAGCGCCGCATTGCAGCGCTTTTTGAGAAAATATTAAGCACAAAGAGTTAAAATCTGAGCGACAACTTTGGGCGTAACGTCTTGATGCTCACCAAGAGCAACAAAACCACGCTTCTCAAAGCGATCAGGGTGAGGGATTTTACTCAGTTTAATACCAATTCTAGACAATCCTCCTTAATATTTAGCAAAAATTCAGAAGAATTTTAAAGTAGCTATAAATCGTTCCGCAACTTGCTCCTTTTGAATCTAATTATTTTTTGCTACTTGTTTGATCGCTGAATATAAAAGGAATTTCTTAGCTTCTGTGTAATTTCATAGAAGCTAATTTAGCAATAGAAAAGAGGGCGATCGCCCTCTTTTTTGTTGCTGAAGTTTATCTAAATACAAATATCATTTTTATAATACTGAAGTTTAGACTGATCTGTACAATTATGTTTGCCTATTTACTTAGAGTTCTTTGCAAGCAAGAAAATCTGATTTCAACTTCTCAGCGTCAAGGTTGCGTCCGATAAATACTAGTTCACTTTGGCGATGCTCGTTAGGCTTCCATAGGCGATCGCGAGTACCATCAAACAGCATATGCACACCCTGAAATACATAGCGCTCATCAATACCTTTGATATTCAGAATCCCTTTCATCCTGAAGATATCGACACCTTGCTCACGCAGAAGTTTACTAATCCAAGCATTGACTTTGGGTAAATAGAGTTCACCCTCTTCAACGATCGCGACTGATTTCACGGTGTCGTCATGTTCGTGAGCATCTTCACCGAGAAACTCAGGATCGATTTGCAATGCTCGATCTAGCTCAAAGGCTCCAACTCCTAGCACCGCGTCCATGTCGATTTCTGAGTTTTGAGTACGATAGATTTTACACATCAAGTTCATGGCTTTGATGCGTTGTTCTAGTTCTACTAGTTCTTCTTCTGTCACTAAATCAGTCTTGTTTAGCAAAATGATATCCGCAAAGGCAATTTGCTCGATCGCTTCGTCCGCATCCCAATGTTGGGAGATATGCTTGGCATCAACGACTGTGACGACGGCATCCAGTTTGGTTTTGGCGCTGACATCTTCATCGACAAAGAAGGTTTGAATCACAGGAGCAGGATCGGCGAGTCCTGTGGTTTCAATTACTAGATGATCGAATTTGTCGCGGCGACGCATCAGGTTGGTAATAATCCGAATCAAGTCACCGCGAACGGTGCAACAAATGCAACCATTATTCATCTCAAAGATTTCTTCATCGGCATTGACCACCAATTTATGATCGATGCCGACTTCACCAAATTCATTGACAATTACGGCAACTTTTTTGCCATGCTCATGGGTGAGAATGCGATTGAGCAGGGTGGTTTTGCCTGCGCCGAGGTAGCCTGTGAGGACGGTGACGGGGATGGGGTTTAGGGTTGTATTCATCATATTCTCTTATGTTTTAAAAAGTTGGGTCTTGCATCAATCTTTAATAGTTTTGGAGGCGATCGCTTCGCAAACATCAGTACAAGTGATATCGGGAATCGCTTTGTGAATGCGAAGTATGCACGGTGGACTGGTCATAATTGCGATCGCAGTATGAATCGGCGGACAGTTTGGTTCTTGGCATTGCAACTGACTGAGGGAAATAATCGTGTCTTTGTCAATTTGCAATTGTTCATAGAGCCAATCCTTGACCTGTTGTAACTGTTCTGAGCTAACAACAGGCTTTGTAGAAGGGAAAATATTAATCATTAACTTTTCAATTGAAAGGGCGTATACTTGCCTCCCAATCCCTCCACAATGGTGCGAGTATTGGCAATCAACATACCTGCGTAGGTTTCAGCTTCACTCCCTTTCACACCCAATCCATCGGCATAAAGTTCGCGTTCTGAGACTTTAACATTCGCTTCTTTGGCGACAGTATTAATCAATTTAGGATTGATCGATACTTCTGCAAAAATTGTCGGAACCTTGCTGGACTTGATCACATTTACCAATTCCTTAACTCTTGTGGGAGTTGGTTGCTCATCTGTACTGATTCCATTTAAAGCACCTTCAACGGGAATGCCATAGGCTGCGGCATAGTAACCAAGAGCATCATGAGTAGTGATAAGCTTACGTGAAGCTTCAGGAATTGTGGCAATTTGAGCCTTGATCCAAGTATCGATTTGTTCTAGTTCACTGACGAGTTTGGCGGTGTTTTTAGCATAAGTTTCCGCTTGATCAGGACGAAGAGCGCTCAAGCTTTTGCTGATCGACTGAGTGATTTTGATGCCATTCTGAGCATTATTCCACACATGGGGATCGGCTTCTTTGGTAGCTTTTTTATCCTCTTTTTTGTCTTCTTTCTCATGACTGTGACTATGTCCGTTTTCTGTCATTAAAGGAGTTGGCACTGCGACTTCATTTACAGCAATTTTTGGCGCAGGATTGGAACTTGCGTTGATTAGTTTGATCACACTTGGCTCGAAGTCATAGCCACCATAGAGAACTAATTTAGCTGAGTCGATCGCTTTACGATCTTCAGGATTGGGCTGATAAACATGGGGATCGGTTCCTGCCTCGATCAAGCATTTAAGATTAATCGTGTCTCCTGCTATTTGCCGTGCAAGTCCACAGGAAACTGAGTTAGTGGCGACAACTAAGGGTAAATCCTCAGTTTTTGCAGCAGGAGAAGTTGTTTGGGCTGTTGTGGCGGCGGGGCTACTGACGGGCTTGTTGGCTTCAGTCACGGTGCAAGCCGTTAAACTAGCAGCGATCGCCATTACTGCCGCCAACGAATAAACTTTAAAATTCTTTTTAGAGCTTAATTCTGCGCCTAGGGACGATTTTGTAGATAGTTTCAAAGGCATATTTGTGTTTCATCTTAAAGAATGATAATCATTATCATACATCTTTGAGCAAACAACTTACTAGAAGCAAATGAATAAAAAGTGCTTAGGGACGAACACGAAAATAAAGTGCCATCTATTTGTAAGATTGGCTTCGATAATTCGGCAGGCTCATCATTTGTTATGATAGCAAAAGTAGTTTTGGACAAAGATTTATGACCATTGCTCTGTCACTTACAACCACTAATATTGACCGTCATCAGGCTCTATATGAGCAGGATTATGCGCTTTGGTTAGATGAAGCGGTCAACTTGTTGCGATCGCAGAATTTCGCAGAGATAGATCTAGAGAATTTAATTGAAGAAGTTGAAGGAATGGGTGGCAGTCAAAAACAGGCTCTGGAAAGTAATTTAGAAGTTCTATTGATGCATCTTCTTAAATATAAATATCAACCTAACAAGCGCTCTAATAGTTGGCGATATACGATCATTGAACATCGGATGAGATTGCATAAAGCCTTTAAACATAGTCCAAGTTTGAAGCGATATTTTATGCAGGTATTTGATGAGTGCTATCTGGCTGCAAGAAAGTTAGCTAGTGCGGAAAGTGGCTTTGCGATCGCGATTTTTTCAATGGAGTCGCCATTTACTCCTGAACAAACTTTAGATGAAGATTTTTTATCTGAAGGTTAGTTATGGTAATTTTATTTGGTGGCGATCGCTAATTTCAATGACAGCTTTGCGGCATTACAACAGAATCTGTAATCAGAATTTATTCTGAGTAGTTTTAGGATTGGGTATTGATGTGGTAATGATCGCACATCAATCTAATAATTGATCTACCATCCCTTAATCAGTTTCATTCTGGAGAAGTAGAACAGTCAAGAAAAATATGATAGATAACGATGGAGCCATTTTCTTTTCTTTCGTGTTCGCTATTCCATACATCAGTTATAGAGGATAGAACTTGTGTTTTTTGCAGTAACTGTTTGATGCACAAGTCTGAACTATGCTTAAAACTTCGGCGTAACTCGGTTTCCCAATAAATTGCATCATCACTTTGTAAGTACCCTATCATTGCAGCTTCTGGATGTTGTGAAGCGTACACCCCTTTGACAAAGCATTGTAATCCACCTTCGCCAATATATTTGCCAATAGGATAACCATTTTTTCGTAATCGCTTAGCTTCAAAAACATACTTAGGTCTTGGACGAAAATGACCACTAGCCACCACCAAATCTAATCTTCGTCTTTTTTTCCCTTTGCGTCCTTCAACTGCAATTGGTTTCTCTTCATCTATGGAATATCGATCAAATCTTTCTGGAGTGTATGGATCGTCAAGTCTTTTCTCTATGGCT
The DNA here is from genome assembly GCA_038225745.1 of Pseudanabaenales cyanobacterium. Lineage (GTDB taxonomy): Bacteria > Cyanobacteriota > Cyanobacteriia > Pseudanabaenales > Pseudanabaenaceae > Pseudanabaena. The sequence goes on from JBBRQX010000050.1 coordinate 5,245, forward strand.
TCCACTATAAATCCTGTAATTTCCTCTTCTACAAGATCACTATGGATTTGTGGTGCAGCATCTTGATATCCCCAAGCAATAAGCTGGTGAGCATCCTGCCGAAATCTATTACTATAAACATCTAAAGTGAATGAGTTAAGATTCTCTGCCGCCATTATTGAGTCACCCTGTGTAGTCCACCTCTGACTGACAGAATCTCTGCAATTATGTCGTCAGCGTCATTCAAAGCTTGAGTTCTAGTCCAATCAATTAAGCGTGGAGACTTACAGATATAAACTCTAGAATCCTCAAAAATACGCAAACTTCTCTGCACATATACCCATTGACTAAATTTTTGTTTTGTTCTTTCCTTAATATAAGCAAAGAATGAGGATGATTCTCCTTGTATTTTTTCAACAGCCACATCCATGAGATTATATGAGCGCACAAACTCCACTGAACAAATAACTAATTCTTTGGAGAAAGATAATACAACTTTATGTCGAAGTTCACTACCCTCTGTAAAATTGTCAAGTTGATTTCTTAGGCAGTCACCGTAACTATATAAATCAACTTCCTCTGGAGCATTGGTAGCTGGCACAGATACCTTACCTTTATTGAGTTGCATCCGAATTTGAGTGAATTCTTTTGCAACTACACATAAAATAGCAGGTATTTCTAAAACCCTCTCAATCTCTCTATCAAGATTTTCCTGAAGAGATGAATTAACATTTAGTCCTAATCTTTCAGAATTAGCTAGGCTTTTTTGAAGAACTGCTAATTCTTCAATCTGTTCTTTAGAAAAAGACGGAATTGGAATTTTCTTAATATCTTTTAAAAAAACTCTATTCCTCCCTACACCCCATTGGGGGCTTTGAAAAAAAAGATAATATTGACTGACGCTAGAATTTAAGAATACAGAAAGAGCGCGTAAATAATCAGTGTCATTTGGAGAGACAGATAAACCGACCTGAGGATCAGGAACAATAAAATCTAAGTCGCTATAGATCACATATGCAGGATTAAGAATCAAATGTGGAGCTTTTGTAAGAAGCAATCCACTTTTACCGCCCCTACGACGAATAAAACAAACTTCAGATTGGATTGGTTGAATCGCATCTGTAGGAATATTAAATCGGTAACTATGACTGCTCCCATAACTACTTAATTTTTTTACGTTAAGAAGATTCTGTCCTTGAAGATAAGAAGCCTTTTCTGTAATGGCGTCTCCTAAATTAGGTCTTAGTTGTATACCTTGAGTAAGGTTCCATCCTCTCTCATTGCTAAGTTGCCCAAGTGTTATCTTAAACAACTTACTTAAACGTTTAATAATTTTTTTGTCTTGATAACTTCCCCACAAAGCTATTTTCCATACAGACGCATCCCCAATTTCTGCTTCTTCTGAAGGAATTGTTTGAATTTCATTCTCATTGATTGTAAGTGACCACGTTAGACGTTTCTTATTACTTTCCCACGGGCGATTAGAAACCTGATTTGCAACGAAAGGAGCGTAATGTATAATTGGTGGCTTATTTAAGCCATTTAATGAAAGTTTTTGATAAACAATTGTTGCAGCAGGCGCTTCTCCTCTACCCCCAAAAAGAACATAAGCTAAGTTAGAAAAATTTGTAATTCTTGCAATCTGATGTTGGGAAAAAAATAGCTTTCGATACTTCTCAGATTCATGATTGAATAAACTCGTAGCATGAATAAGAAGGCTTACATATCCTTCTATAGCTAATAGATTAGTTACACGCCAGCTAAATGCTTCACAAACTCGATGCCCCGTAGCAGGCTTTGATTTTAAATTGTTTCTAATCCAAGAACGTGCTAACTCTTCACCGTTGGTTTCTGGTTTTAGCTCGATCCAAGGTGGATTACCAACAATCCAGTCAAACTTCTTACCTTGTTTCCAGAAATTAGACTCATCATCAAAAAAATCACATTCAAAGATTTGAGTATTGTGTAGTGAAGGAAACTTGAACTGTTTATTGCGATGCAAATCTGGCGGATCAATGTAATTTAGTAAAGTCAAAATCAAGCTGAACTCTGCAACATAGCAAGCCTCTCTATTTCTTTCTACACCATAGAGACTGTCACATAAAATTCTCCGTAGCTCTGTGGGCTTCAGTTTTTTACTTACGCTATTTGCCAACTCAAGCTCAATAAGTCTACGGTAAGCCAAAACCAGAAAAATTCCCGATCCGCAACAGGGATCAAGAATTTTCATACCTTTTTGTAATGGTTTGGATTCTTGTAGTTCACACAGCAAATAATCTGCTACAGGTTCAGGAGTATAAACAGCACCAACTTTTTTACCTGTTCCTTGAGATTGCAAAAACTGTTCATAGATGGACGACAATGTTTCAACTGGGATATAAGAAAAATCGTAAGCATTAAAGTCAAGATACAGTTGTCCTGAATCAAGATCATCACCTTTAAATGCAGAAGCAACTAGAGAAACAATTTCATCATCGCCTAATATATCTTCCACATTTGAAGGCAAAGGAAAAATAGCTCCATTAAAACGATTTTCTAAAAGCTCTGTTAACTTTAGTAATCCTTCTAGAGTTGCATTGCGCCCCAGAATAGTGTCTAAATTTATATTGTTTTCTGCTAGCCATTCTCTTGAGAGAATCTGTCGATCATAAAGATAACGAATATAGACATACTTCCCTATCAAAGCATGAATTATTGAAAGATCTACACCCTTAATCTTCAAGTGTTTTTCTAATTTTTCAAGATTATTGAGTAGATGCATATCAACTCTATTTTCAGGAGTAATATGCTTTGCCTGAGTTTGCCAGATTTTTCCAGAATCAATAGAATCAGATCCAAAGTCTATAAGTTTCTTACAGATGCTTTCAAAAGTGAGCATAGCAATATCTTGGATTTCATATACTAATCCCTTTTTCTCATTTCCTAGAGAGAAGTCAAATCCTGTATAAACTCTAATTTCATTGGGCAGCAAAATAACTAGAAAAGGTGCATTTCCTAAATTCCAAAGTCTTTGATGAATTTCTCTAGCTTCTTTCCTTGTCTTAGCCTCAGCAACATATACCGCAGGACGTGGTGGAAGAATTTTTTGTTCGGGTGGGCTGGTCTGAAAAACATAGGCTCCCTGAACTCCAGCTTTCCTAGCCGCACGAAAAAGGTGCTCAGTCGAAGGCTCCTGCGAAGACTCGTTCGTAGAGCGGTAATTTTGTGACTGAGTATATCCGAGTTGGTCTAAGAGCTGATCTAGGTTCAAAAAAATGTCTTTAGTAAAATGTCAGTCCTTTATTCTAAAGACATTGTAGCGATTTTGGTCAGGTTTTTGAATAAGTTGCCCTAATAGACTAATAAATAATTAGGGAGACTTAAAAGCTAGATAGGATTTATAACTGCTAGGCTGCTTACTAGACATGACATATAGCGGATGACGCGGATAACCTGCTTTTGTAATTCCTAAACAATAGGGTTGAACATTGTAAATTGATAGCAAATCCAAAATCATGCGATCGCGCTGCATCAACTTACCATTATTGCCCCAAGCAACAACGACCTTATTGGCTGACTTAATAGCTTTTTTTAAATAGCGATCGTTTTGTGCTCCCACAGGATCGTTCACCCGTCTAAGTTCTGAAGGTTTAGTTGATCGATATGCAAATAGGTTGATCACAGTAAGCGAACCAAATCCCCAAGATTTTGCAAAACCGATACATCGACGAAGCGTAGGATCGTCAATGTATGCATCCGCCTTACTGGGATTCAGCATAATAAAAACAAGTTTTGGAGCATCAATATTCCATTCTCGCCATAGTGAGTAGCGGTATAGTTCCGTTTTATCTACGACCGCGCCTTTTTGCATTAATCCCTCCAAATGGGTTGTATGTTTAGCGTCTACCGCCTCTAGATAGCAAGTCTGTAATTGTGATGCTCTCGCAAAATTTTGGGCTTCATTTTCTGTCTTGAATATTGTTCTGGATTTGGATGATTTTAACAGAGACTTATAGGCTATTTTTGATGAATTAAGTTACTCGGCGAAGTAACGCATAAACCCAAAAAGCTATGGTACATGCAAAGCGTGCACCATAGCTTTTTGGATTTAAATTGTTTATATGGACATTTAATGACAATAATGATAATGATAATCATTATTGTCGCTTAGCTTATTATGTCACTTATATCTTTAGCGAAATTAGACGATCGCTCTGGCAAGGATAACTTCGATATCGAGATTGCGATCGTCGGTGCAGGCGTGCATTCGCTGACTTTAACGATGCACCTATTGCAAAAGCGGCAAGATTTACGTGAAAAAATTTTAATCTTCGATCCTAGTGGTGATTGGCTCACCCAATGGCGGCAACAGTTTGCTGCCCAAGAAATTCCCCATCTGCGATCGCCTGCTGTCCACCACCCCGATCCCGATCCATTTGCATTGCGGCGCTTTGCCGAAAACCGCCATGATGATCTATTTCCACCCTACGATCTGCCATCAACGCAGCTATTTAGTGATTTTTGCCAACAGGCGATCGCTTCACAGCAATTGGATGAGCGTTTGATCGCCGCTAAAGTCATCGACCTAGAGCCAATCATGTCGCCTCGGCGTGGCTTTCGACTCTGGCTGAGTAATGGCAAAAGTATCACCGCCAAACGCGCTGTATTAGCGACAAATAGCAGTATTAAACAAATTCCCGATTGGGTGGAACGCATTCCCAGTAATTTCCCTGCTCATCGCCTTGTGCATTCAATCGGATTAAATCTGGCGCAGGAACATCTAGCAGGAGAAACAGTTTTGATCGTCGGTGGGGGCTTGACCAGTGGGCATTTAGCATTGGGTGCGATCGCCCGTGGCGCGAAGGTATTGCTGCTGTCCCGTCGTCAATTTAAAGAGAAGCTTTTTGATGCTGATGCAGGATGGGTCGGGCCAAAATATCTCAAGGGCTTTCATGCTGAAGCGAATTGGCATCGGCGACGGGACATCGTTCTATCTGCTAGAGATGGCGGCTCAATGACTCCATCGGTGATGACTCAACTGCGGAGCGCAAGTCATCGCGGCACACTAGAGTTTCATCCAGAATGTGAGGTTGATCAAGCCGTTTGGCATGATCGCAACTGGCAAATTATTTGTGCAGATGGGATGGAATTATCTTGCGATCGCATTTGGCTGGCAACAGGTACGAGATTTGATGTTAAAGCCGAACCATTACTGACCCATGTAATGCAGCAATATCCTAATCCCCTTGTAAATGGATTCCCAATCCTTGATGAACATTTACGCTGGTCTGGTTGCGAACTTTTTATGATGGGAGGGTTGGCGGCTTTGCGGGTGGGACCAACTGCACGAAATATCTCTGGCGCAAGAATGGCAAGCGATCGTATAGTTCCTGCTTTGACTAAATCTACGATTAGGTCATTTGCTAATTAAAATTAAACTCAAAACCCAAAAAGCTGTAGCGCACGCTGCGCGTGCGCTACAGC
>JBBRQX010000051.1:0-10624 GCA_038225745.1 Pseudanabaenales cyanobacterium
CTATAGATGAATAGGCTTAATTTTGTCATATCATTCAACAAGTTTATAACTTTGATATTCTGAGGGCGATCGCCACCTTCATTACATATTCATATTTCCAAGGATTCAGAGAAAACCTTTATTTTTCCCAGTCTTCAAGTTACAATCCTTCAACACGCTCAAATTCTCTGGTGTTGTGGGTTACAAGGATAAGATTAGGTGTTAGTGTCGAGCAGATAAATCATAAAAGTTCGTTGCGTTCTGGTTGTTCGCCTTGAGGTTCTCTTTCTAACGGTTCTCCTTGCCATGCTCCAAATGTACTCAGAAATCGTTCCGACCATTGACGTTTTTGAGTTTTCTGAACGATTTGATATACCAATAAAATATCTAGGTTTTCTCCCGAACATTCGGGAAGTAGAATTTGGAGTATACCTTTCTCATCAACTTGGGCTGTCGTTTGGATTGTTTGCATTGTCTTACTTCCTATAAGTTTATTTAGAGCTTTTCTTCTAATAAGCGATAAGTAAAAATGCGTTTTTACTTATCGCACATCTTCATAATTATTGTGAATTTTAGGACGTACATCGTCCAATCTTTGCCAGTATTAGCTTTGCACGTTCTTCTGTAAATTCTTCAAACCTATCTTCAGTCCATAGAGTTTCATCAACTGGGATTAGATGAAGTTCGACGAAATCTGCTTTATTTTTAACATAGACGACTTCTGACTTGTCTTTAACATAACTGTTATTGTTAATCCACAATTTAAACGGCTTGGCTCTTTTCACAACCCTATTTGTCATAAAGTCAATAAGTTGAAAGTTTTTAATGCTGTTTATCTTTGTCCAGTCATAACCTAAATTTTCTAGAATTGATTTAGGCATAATGTGATCGATATCATTTGCCCTAATAGTTTTTGCTCGGTCATACATCAGGTAATAAACAAACGAACCTTCAAGTTGATCTAAATTATTTGTGTTGTAGAAAATCGTAAACGTAATTGGATGATTTGTATAGACTTTAAAAAGTTCATTGATTGGGAAATCTAAATTTTTATGCTTTTTGATTTCATTCAATAACTTTTTGATTCCAGTCCTGTAAGGTATCCAACCAGCACCTTTACTTTTAAACACTCCATTTAGCAATGAATGAAACAACCATTTTTTCATTTTTGGAAAGTCTAGATTACCAGTATCATAATTGTCGAAGTAATTAGAGATAGCATTAGCATCAATTTGCTTATGAAAAATATGATACGCTATAAAAAACAACGGAATGAACGAACGATTTCCGTCTTTAAAGTAATCATAAACCTTTGAATGAATTAAAAAATCTTTGAGAGCTTTTAGAGTAAACTTAATTCTTTCTCTATTTTTAATCGCAAATTCAGCATCATTACTTTTAATTGATGCCATTTCTTTGTCGTGGTTATCCTGAAGGATAAAAATGAGTTTGATTAAATTTTCTTGAGAAAGACCAATATCCTTATAACTTTCTAACATCTCTCTTAAAAAGGCTTCCATTTGCCAATCGAATCCTTTAAGTATAGATGCAACTAAATCGAATGATGAAAGATCAGTTCCTCCTTGATTTAATCTTTTGAAGAGTTCAACAATTCGTTGTCTATTGTCCAACTCTGGCATGTATTTATTGATTATAATTTTGGAAACTCCAAGAGTCTCAGAGCTAATTACATTTTCGTAAAATGCGAGTATATTTTCTTCGATATGCTCTTTTTTATCGTTCTCAATAATACTATTACTTGCAATAATATCTCTAACTATGAGTTTATGTCTTCCTGCACTTTTGAGCTTTTCTAATAGTCCTGCTACAGGATACCAAAAACGATCTCGAATAGTTCTGCCTATCTCATCTTCTGATGGCTTTGGGGATTTTTTTGGTAGCTTTTGAATATCATTCTCAAATCTAAACTCAAATTCTTTGTTGAAGTCGCTGTATAAATCAAAATATAATATCTTTCCGTTGATACTCCCTTTTAGACCAATATAAAAAGATTGCAGCCGCTGTTGACCATCAATAACAAAGTTTTGAAGTTGAGTAAGCTTATCAATTTGTATTGATGGGATTAAATCCCCATTTTTGCTGAAAGGTCGATAGTTGAATAATGGCTTGCTATCCTTCTCTTCCTCAATCACCATCACACCACCAAAACTGTCACCTTTTAAAAGAGTGTCAAATAGTAATTCCATTTTTTCCTCTGTCCAAACAAGAGGTCTTTGTATTACTGGCAAAACAAATTTATCGTCTGAAATTTCAGTGATAATATCGGCTATTCTGTATGTTTTCCAAATTGCCATAATTGATTCTTTTATTAATGTTGGATGTTGAAATATTAAAATCAAGGGGGCGCAATGCGCCCCCTTGATTTTAATTTACGGTACAGTTGTTAGCACTGCGACTGACTTAGCGGTTGGTGCTTTAGCTTGAAGAAACTTAGTTTCTTTTACAGCTTGATTGGAGATTGAGAAGAGAGGATTAGAAGCAATACCTGCAATGACTGTGAATATTAATGTAAACACGATTGCTGCTTGTAGAGGCTTCATGCCAACCTGAGTCCATGTAATCGCTGGATAGTTTTTCACAGAAGCAGACATTTCTTGAGGCTCCTTAACTACCATCATCTTGACAACGCGGATGTAGTAATAGAGAGAAACTACACTCATCACGAGGGCGAGTAATACTAAGCCGTAAGCGTGAGCTTGCCAACCTGCCCAAAAAATGTAGAGCTTACCAAAGAAACCTGCGAGCGGAGGAATACCACCAAGGGAAAGTAAGCAGACGCTAAGGGCAAGGGTGAGTAGAGGATCTTTTTGGTAGAGACCACTGTATTCGCTGATTTGATCGGTTCCTGTGCGAGAAGCAAACAGGATCACACAAGCAAATGCGCCCATATTCATGAATAGATACAGGATCAAGTAAAAGATCATGCTGGCGTAACCCGCTTCGGAGTCGATCGCCATACCGAGCATCACAAAACCTGCTTGACCGATGGAGGAATAGGCAAGCATCCGCTTGATGCTAGTTTGGGCGATCGCCACCACGTTGCCCAAGACTATGCTCAAAACAGTCAATACCACGAATACATAGTGCCATTGCTGCGAAGCAAGAGGAAAAGCAGTAATCAAAAATCTGAGCGCGAGTCCAAACCCAGCCACCTTTGAGCCAATCGACAAAAAGGCGACTACGGGTGTCGGTGAGCCTTCGTATACATCAGGAGTCCATTGGTGAAATGGGACAGCTGAGAGCTTGAAGGAAACTCCCGCAATCACAAATACCATGGAGATGATGAGCGCTGTGTTGCTAACTGTGATTTTCGAGGCGATCGCGGATAACGATGTTTCGCCGCCAGAAAGTCCATATAGCAAGGACATGCCATATAGGAAAATTGCCGAACTTGCTGCGCCGACTAATAAATATTTGAGGGCGGCTTCGTTAGAGCGAGGATCGCGCTTGGTGTAGCCCGAAAGCAAATATGACGAAATACTCAAAGTTTCCAACGAGACAAATACCATCACCATATCGTCAGCGCCAGTTAGGAACATTGCGCCCAAGGTTGCCCCTAGCAAAATCACCAGATATTCGCCAACGACTACGCCCGATTGTTCTAAGTATCGGACTGAGACAAGGATCGTCAGCACTGCTGACAGGGCGATAATGCCACGAAAAATAATACTGAGTTTGTCGCTGTTAAAACTACCCAAAAAGGCGATCGGGTTCTCTAGACTTGTCCATTGCCAAACCAGTGCGGCAGTGGCGGCGACTAAACCCGCGATCGCAATATACGGGAGTACATTGGCAGATTTGCGCCCTGATGCAATCAGGTCGACGACTAGCACGAGTACCAATGTCCCAATGACAATCAGTTCTGGCAAAATCGCACCACTATTGAGCAGAGCATTGAGATTTGCTGTATCCATACTTAAGTTTTTGTGTTATTGCTATGGCAATTGTACCTAGATTTTGGCAGCAATCTACGACAGTCGTTTTGGTTTTCTCTTGTCCACTTACTTATTTGCTGCAAGACAAATAAAAAAGCCCCTCGAAAGAGGGGCTTTTTTATTTACTCAAGGATCAATCGTCAAGATTAACCGTTGATAGCAGGAGCCGCCATTGCGACAGGTGCTACATCAACAGCAGCCAAGTCGAGAGGGAAGTTGTGAGCGTTGCGCTCGTGCATTACTTCCATACCCAAGTTAGCGCGGTTGATTACGTCTGCCCAGCTAGGTACTACACGTCCTTGGCTGTCAGAGATTGATTGATTGAAGTTGAAGCCGTTCAAGTTGAACGCCATTGTGCTTACGCCCAATGCGGTGAACCAGATGCCAACTACTGGCCATAGTGCCAAGAAGAAGTGCAAGCTGCGGCTGTTATTGAAGGAAGCGTATTGGAAAATCAAACGACCGAAGTAGCCGTGGGCTGCAACGATGTTGTAGGTTTCTTCTTCTTGTCCGAATTTGTAACCAGCGTTTTGGCTTTCGTTTTCGGTTGTTTCACGAATCAAACTAGATGTTACCAATGAACCGTGCATTGCACTGAACAATGAACCACCGAACACGCCTGCTACTCCCAACATGTGGAAAGGGTGCATCAAGATGTTGTGTTCTGCTTGGAATACGATCATGAAGTTGAAAGTACCAGAGATTCCCAAAGGCATACCGTCAGAGAATGAACCTTGTCCGATTGGGTAGATCAAGAATACTGCGGTTGCGGCGGCTACTGGTGCAGAGTAGGCAACTGCGATCCAAGGACGCATACCTAAACGGTAAGACAATTCCCATTCACGACCCATGTAGCAGAAAATGCCGAGTAGGAAGTGGAATACTACCAATTGGTAAGGACCACCGTTGTATAGCCACTCATCAAGGCTGTCTGCTTCCCAAATAGGATAGAAGTGCAAGCCGATTGCGTTCGAGGAAGGAACAACTGCACCAGAGATCATGTTGTTACCGAATAGCAAGGAACCTGCTACTGGCTCACGAATACCGTCGATGTCAACGGGAGGTGCTGCTACGAATGCGATTACGAAGCAGATTGTTGCTGCCAAGAGGCAAGGGATCATAATTACGCCGAACCAGCCGACATAAAGGCGGTTGTTGGTGCTGGTGATCCAGTTACAAAACTGGTCCCAGATAGATGCGCTTTCGCGTCTCTGTACTGCTGTTGTCATGATTGCAAATAATCCTTGTGGGAATGTATGAGTTATGAAAATTTATAATTAGGCTTTCGCTTACTAATTACATTAAACCAATTGTTGCGTAATGTAAATAGATCAAATATTAAATCTATCTATAGTTCGATGCGATCGCTCGCAAGCCCTAACAGTTTAGAAATAACCGAGCATTTTCACTTCGGTTTCCAACACTACGCGATCGCGATCGCTGATCACCGCTTTAATGTGTTCTATGAGACTAAAAATATCTTGGGCTTTTGCGTTGCCGAGATTGACGATGAAATTAGCGTGTAATTCTGAGACTTGAGCATTGCCGATTTGATAGCCCTTTAGCCCTGCATCTTGAATTAATTTTGCGGCAAATTGGGGCAGAGGATTACGAAAGACACTGCCACAGTTGGGTAAGTGGTAAGGCTGTGTAGTATGTCTTGCTTTAAGTTTTGACTCGGTGTTAGAGGCGATCGCATCTGGGTCACCGCCTGTCTGAAACTTAAAAGTTGCACTGGTAACTAATCGCGATGAATCTTGCAAAGCTGATGTGCGATAGCTGAAATCCAAATCTTGAGGATAAAGTAGCTTGGTTTCACCAGTTAGGCTCACGGTTTGGGCTGACACTAAACAATCAGCCGCCGAGCCACCCTGCGCTCCTGCGTTCATCACCACTAATCCGCCCACAGTTCCCGGAATACCGATCGCCCACTCAAAGCCAGTCCAACCATGATGGGCAATTTGCATCGCTAAACGTGCTACGGGTTCACCTGCTGCGACGGTGACTTGTCCTGATTCTTGGTCAAACTCGATGCCGCGCAAATGTCGGGTGCAAACTACTAAACCTGCTAAGCCTTGATCACTAATTAGGAGATTGCTACCCGCGCCGATAATCGTGATCGGTAATTGGCGATCGCTTGCCCATCGCAAACTTTCAGCTAACTCTGTAGATGAGCGTGGCGAAATGAAATATTCAGCCGCGCCCCCAACGCGCATCGAGGTTAAACCTGCAAGAAGTACATTTGAGCGTATTTGAACTGGAGTTTTAAGATCGACTGACATTGAGTTGAGGACAAAGCTAGTTTTGAGTGATTTCTTGCATAGTTGGCGCGATCGCCTGATTGAGATTGCCAGCACCAAGAAATACGGCGAGATCCCCAGCCTGTAAATTTTTTACTAAAAATGCTTGCACATCTTTAAGGGTTGGCAAGTAATGCACTTGATCGCCTAAAGCATGAACAGAGGCGATCGCCTCCGCAACTTGTACGCCCGTAATCTTGCCGTCATTGGTTTCACTGGCGGCATAGATATCAGTGACGATTACCATGTCAGCATCTGTGAAGGAATGACTAAATTCTTCTAAAAACCTGAAGGTGCGGCTGTAACGATGAGGCTGGAAGATGGCAACAACGCGACTGGTCGTATTTTGCTGTCTTGCAGAAGCGAGAGTCGCAATAATTTCGCTAGGGTGATGGGCGTAGTCATCGACAAAAGTAATCCTGTTATGCACGCCTTTAATCTCGAAGCGGCGACTAGCACCGATACAATCGGGCAACGCATCGGCGATCGCTTGCCATTCAAGACCAACATAACGCGCCACGGCGATCGCGGCTAAAGCATTACTAAGGTTGTGCTTGCCAAGCAATCCTAATGAAATTTGACCTAAAGTTTTGCCGCGTTCGATCACTACGGCTTGTGTATCTGATGGTGTGTACTGCACATCGCTAACGGTATAGTCGGCGGTGCGATCGCTCAAACTATAGGTGATATCTGCATGAATATTTGCCTTCACGTTTGGGCAATCAATACAGCCAATCACAACTTCACAACGCTTGGCAAAAGCTTGAAAGATCTCAACTACTTGCTCAAGGTTTTGATAATGATCGGGATGGTCTAGCTCAATATTGGTAATAATGCCGATATGCGACAAAAATTTAACCAAAGTGCCATCAGATTCATCGGCTTCAGCAACTAAATATTTGCCACTGCCTAAGCGAGCATTTCCATTCCACGCGCTGACTTCGCCGCCGATGATGATACTGGGGTCAAGTCCCGCTTTGAGTAACAAAAAGCCGACTAAGCTGCTAGTTGTCGTTTTGCCATGTGTACCCGCAACGGCGATCGCCTGAAACTGTTCGATTAAAGCTGCTAATAAATCGGAACGATGCAAAACTGGTAAGCCGTTAGCCAGAGCGATCTGAAATTCAGGATTTTGTTGATTGATCGCGGTCGAACATACAACTTGAGGCGCATTGGCAAGATCGATATTATCGGTATGATGCCCTTCAAAAACTTTTACGCCAAGATCCTGTAGCTTTTGAGTGATGCGATTGCTACTAAGATCAGAGCCAGAAACCGTAAAGCCTTGCTTTGCCAAAATATAGGCGATCGCTGACATGCCGATCCCGCCAATACCCACAAAATGAAACGGTTTACCGCTGAAATCAACTGGACTCAGCATTTATACTTTTTACCTACCAAATAACGAGCCTAATAATAACAGATTGAAAGGTATCGATTTGCATCACATTTTCAGTTAAACCATCAAAATCTCTAAGCCTTCAGGATCGAGAATGCATAAAACATCGCGATCGGGAATGCGCTGAATTAAATTTTTGCGCTCCAGTTTGCCAAGTACACGGGTGACAGTTTCCCTCGCCAAACCGCTAAGACTGCTAAGCTCTCGATGCGGTAAGTTAGGAATTTCCACCCCAGCAACGCCTTTTATGCCTTGACCTTCGGCAAGAAATAGGAGGACATCAGCAACACGAGAAGTACTATCTGCTTCGCGTAAACGCAAACGACGATTGACTTGACGCAATCGCTTAGCCATTAGTCTAGCTAGATGAATACCTGCGGCTGCCTCTGTTTCAATCAGGTAGACGAAGTCTGATGCAGGAAGACTGCCAATAGTTGTTGGTGTGAGCGTAATCACATCAGTTGATCGCGGCACTTGATCTAGGGAAGCCATTTCGCCAAACATTTCGCCAAAACCAAGAATGTTTAAGGTGATTTCTTTACCATCAAGGTTATAAGTACGAATTTTTACCCAGCCATCTAGAATAAAATAAACCGAGTTACCCCAATCATTTTCTAGCAAAATTACTTGATCGGCTGGATGACTGCGCGTAACCATATGGGCCGTAGCTCTTATTACTGATGCATCTGGTAACCCCATAAAAAATGGAGCGGACATAATTTTTTGCTGAAGCTCATTTCCATCCCGCATAGTTGCTGCTCGTGGCTCTTAAGAGTTTGTTATGAATATTTGATATTTAAAGTTTTTGTTTGAGCAAGTCAACATTTGCAGCGCTTAGATCAACTTGAATTTCTAAGCGCTGCTTCTCATCGCGAAATAAGAGTACCGCATCACCATTGGGTTGAATAAGGCTGCCAAATTGCGGATCGGTGATTTGAATTTTTTGATAGACGATTTTGGGCAGGGTAATGCGGAGTTGATAATTTCTGCCTGACGATGGCATTACATCTAACTTTTGGTTAAAGAGATCGAGTCTGAGGTAACCAACTGAGATATTACGCTCTTCGGGGCTATTGGGTTTAAACCAATAGAGTGTGATACCACGTAGGGTTGGATTTTGAATTGAGAGAGTTTCATCAAGGGCTTGTTTGTTCCAGTCGATCGCATCTCGACCAGTGTTTTCATCAATGGGGCGTTGTTGCCAGATAACTTCTTGCCCCGCAAGAGATGTCCACCATTGGGCAATGCGAGCAAGATTGGCTTCAGCATCAGGATCGGTGCTGCCAAGTGTCCAAGTAATGGTTGAGTCCATTAGTTTTTTAGGTGTGCTTATTTGTCATTTCGGTAGAGAATGAAAGCATAGCAGATACGCTTGAGGAGAAGAAAAGAAATGTTTGGAATTGGCTGGCCAGAGGTAATTGTGATTTCGCTTGTGGGTGTGGCAATTTTTGGGGCAAAGCGAATCCCTGAAATTGGTCGCAGTGTGGGGCAAGCTTTGCGAGGTTTTCAGGATGAAGTCAAGAACAATAGTGAAGATAAAAAAGGTTAGTAACTTTCAGCATTAAGCTGATGTGCCTTTAAGTTGCAAGATGATTGTGCCGCGCTCCGCGCGGCACAATCATCTTCTGGTTTTTGATATGCCGATCAGCTTAAGTACAGATAATTTTTAAAAATGCCGCGAAGCGGCGCTTTTAAAAATTATCTGGGTTCTATGGCAGCGCAAGGCGCTGTAATAATTTGAAACTTTTTGAGCATCTCAACATAAGATGAGCCTTCAGCTATTAGCTGAATCAGGCGTTCTTCGGGTAAATCTTCTAGGTATTCTTCATCTAGATCGATATTTTGTGATTCTTCGTAAGAGGGCGATCGCATTGGTACTGAGAGATTAATCTTGAGATGATATGGCGGAATATTGATTAATTTACTCGCCCATTCGATCGCCACCACACCGAGAGGAAAATCTTCACCCCGCCAATATTCTTCTAAATGTAGGCTAGGAACTTGAGATGGCTCTAAGCGATAAAGATCGATGTGATAAAGTGGCAAACGTCCTTCGGTATACTCATCAATTAGCGTAAACGTTGGACTAGTTAGTGTCGTGCTAATGCCTAGAGCGCAACCAAATGCTTGCATAAAAGTAGTTTTGCCACTGCCGAGATTGCCTTCTAGCAAGATAATTGTCCCTGCGGTGACAAGTTGGGCGAGTTGAGTGGCGATCGCTTGGGTCACATCAAGATTATCGGCATAAAGTTCGATTTTTACTGTCTCAGTCATAATTCGGGTAAACTTTTTATACTATTGTGCGAATCAAAGCTTTTATGGATACGGATATTCTTCAGTCACTCGCTCATCTCGATCAAAGTGGTCAGGCTCAGATGGTGGATGTGACTCAAAAAATACAAACGGTGAGACGGGCGATCGCCATGTGTGAAATCTCGATGAAAACAACCACATTAGACGCAATTCAAGCGGGAAATTTACCGAAAGGGGATGTCTTGGGTACGGCTAGACTGGCGGGGATTATGGCGGCAAAACAGACTTCAAATTTGATCCCTATGTGTCATCCGCTTAATTTAACTGGCGTTGATATCAGGATTATCTTAGATGAAAATATTCCCGGTTATCAGATTGAGGCGGAGGTCAAAACTAAGGCTGAGACTGGTGTGGAAATGGAAGCGCTGACTGCGGCGATGGTCACGGCTTTGACTTTATACGATATGGCAAAGTCTTTAGAAAAAACGATGGTAATTTCTAACGCTAGGTTGATTCATAAAAGTGGCGGAAAGTCAGGCGACTTCAACGCGCCTAAAGGAGATTATTGCGATATTTAAAAACTAGAGGCGGCGATTCTCGCCGCCTCTAGTTTTATTCGGCGACCTTGTGACCTGCGATCGCAATTAGTTCACGAATTTTTGTTTCAGGCAATTGACTATTGATATCTAAAGACTTAGTTGTTGCTTCACCGATAACTATTGCCGATGCATCGACAG
>JBBRQX010000052.1:0-10546 GCA_038225745.1 Pseudanabaenales cyanobacterium
GGTAATTATGGCGGTAAGGCAATCATTAATCTTCAAGTTGCCGATGCTGACTCTCAACAAAAATGGGCGCATTCTAAACTTCCTGTTGGATTTATATCGCCAAGTCTTGAGGATTCTTATATCGATACGGTGGCAGGAATTGCACCAAAATTTTTGCGCTTAGCCGATCTCACTGTTGCCGAATTACAGAACTTTGTGACAGGTGCAAATGAGGCTGACTATCACGTTGTTGGTGCAAATTGGGGTCAAGATTTCCCATTACCCACAGTTGTGAATCTCGATAAAGCCAAGGCAGGCGATCGCGCTGTTCATGATCCTTCGCAAATCTTGCAAACTGCGAGAGGCATCGAAGTCGGTCACATCTTCCAATTGGGAACGAAATATTCGCAAGCGATGAAAGCAACCTTCACCAACGAGCAAGGCGAAGAACTGCCATTAGTCATGGGTTGCTATGGTTTAGGTGTGTCGCGCCTCGCCCAAGCTGCGGTCGAGCAGTCCTACGACAAAGATGGGATTATCTGGAATAAGGCGATCGCCCCTTATCATGTAATCGTTACGGTTCCTAATGTTGGCGATGCCAAGCAAATGGAAGTTGGTGAAAAGCTTTATGCTGAACTCAATGCTGCCAAGATCGAAGTTTTACTTGACGATCGCGATGAGCGGGCTGGCGTGAAGTTCAAGGATGCCGATTTGGTTGGGATTCCTTACCGTGTGGTGACTGGTAAGGCGATCGCCGATGGCAAAGTCGAGATCGTCAATCGTGCCACTAAGGTTGCGACATTGGTGGCGATCGAGTCAGTGATTGAATATTTGCAAAACGAACTGAACTAAAAAAAGGGCGCAATGCGCCCTTTTTTTAGTATTGTATTGGAGATTTGCCCTTCAGATCGATTAACTTTGGATTTTCAATCGTAGGATCAGGTTCCTCAATGCTTTCTAGCACAACATTAAATTCCCACCAGTCGCCAAAATCAAACACATAGGTAATGCGATCGCCGATATTAATCTGCCAATCCCTAATCAAAACATCATCGGTAAAATCTTCTCCTTTATAATCTTGCGTATAAGGATGATGAATACTCTTCTTAAAGCCTTGTCGGTCTTTATAGGTGAATTGATGTAAATGATCGTTGTCAAAATCAAATGCAACGAGAATTGCCGAACTGAGAGAATAGAGTGTCAGGCTGGACGGAATAGCAATCTTGCGCCATACCGCCTTGAGCGATACTTTAAAAACAAATATGCCATCTTTAGATTCAAATTCAGGAAGTTGTAAGTTTTTCTCCCATTCAGGAAATAGATCGAGAGCTTGAAACTCTTCTTGCAAAATCTCGGTTGGAGTTGATTCTTGCACAACAACATCGATTCCAATCGATTTCTTTTCTTCAACTGGTTCTAAAAAATCGTCCTCAAGATCGAGATAGAGTCCTCTCTCCCAATTAGTTGAGCGTAATAACTCCATGATCGAGCTTCCAAAAGGCAATGGTTTAGCATCAATAACCCGCCATCCTTTTCCTTTCAAAGGTTGGGCATCTTCTACTTCAATAAATCCAAATAAATTTAACAAAGCTACATTGTGCAGTTTCAATCGTCTCAACCAGTCTTCATCGTGGGAACTCGTAAAACTTAAACCTTGCTTGGGAAGATCTTTCCAACAATGAAATACATACCACCACTCATTAAAAGAACGGTTATCATTATCCATAATGCCTTCACTGGCATAAAATATCCATGTAGCAAGGAGGTTGAAATACTTCTCGGTGTCGTTTAGTTCTTGCCATGACTGGAGAACTTGCGGCTCGATTATCAATAGATCCTTCTTTTTGTCTGACTTTACCTGCGCGATCGCCGAACTACGCAAAAGCAAATAAAGTCCATGAATATAGGGATAAGATTTTTGGCTGGGGCGCTGAAAATCGATTTTGGTGGGGTGACTAAGACGCTCATTGAGATCGGCGAGATATTTGGGCGCGATCGCATTTTGATTGGCACTGACCTCAACTTTGTGAAGTTGGAGAAACTCGATAAATGTCTCAAAATCTTGCACAATGGCATTCGGTTGATTCGTTGCAAAAACCTGTTGGCTCAGCAACTGTCTCGAAGAGTCGGACAAAGGTTCTTTTATTTTTTGCGTATCAGGCGCTAAGAGGTTAAATAAATTAAACATAGATCTCTGTCCTTACTAAAATAAATACAGCGCTTTGCGCTGCTATGGAAACCAGATAATTTTTAAAAGTGCCGCTTTGCGGCACTTTTAAAAATTATCTGAGTTCCCCAAGCGTTGTGCGTGGTGTTAACTAATACATATTCTAACTAGAAGTATCTGCTGAATCAATTGGCGATATTACTTCTAGCTGTTTGTCAGAACTAAGCGTATATCTACTAATTTGTTCGCCAATTTTATCATTACCCGCAGCTTTAGATATAAAAGAAGTTGCGCCGACAAATTTTGATATAAGGCGATCAACAAACGTGTCATTACTGGTCAAGATCAGAATCGGTGTATCTTTAAACTCTGGTATGCGGCGGATTTGGGTGCAGAGTTCATAACCACCAACGACTGGCATCACCAAATCTAAAATAATCATCTCTGGTCGGTGTTCAACCAGTAATGGCAATACATTAATAGAATCTCGAATTCCCAAGAAACCAAGTCCAAATTTTGCAACTATCTGTTCGATGGTTGCACATACTTGATTGCTATCATCCACACAAGCAATCAGAGGGCGTAATAATTCTAGCTTCTGGTTGCCTTCCATTAACTTAGCGGGTTCTTGTTTTGTTGATTCACTTAATAAAAGAGGTGAGATTGGAGATTGAATATCCGCAACTTCCACTAAACCAATCATGCCTCGGTGATAATAGGCAAGCAACGACTGTACGAGAGTGAGCAAATCTTTTTTCATCCATGTCGATAACTCTCGTAGCGATCGCCTACCATCAAGGACGGTAATCAACGTTTTGTAAGTAAGTTCCGAAGCTTCTTGTTTAAGTTGGTGAGGACGCTTGATCCAAGGTGCAAGATTTGGTGAAAAGTCAGCGATTCCTGATTTGCGCCATGTCAGCCATTCTTGGTGAGCGAGATCGAGCGCTTTTTCAGCGTGAATAAGTGAGATTATGGGTGTAATCTCATCTTTAAAATCACAGTAATAGGTAATCCGTTCATTCGCCGCACATTGAATAATGTCAAATAATATTTCCTGCACAAAACCTTCAACGATCGGCGTGATCTGCTCGCGGTTTAAGACCATCCGTTTCATCAAAACCACCAGCACATGATAATCCCAAAGTCGAATTTCTTCGGAAGTACGAAAGGAGATCTTGCTGAAGTCTATCTGTAATTTATACTGCCCCATTAATCTTCGCCAACGTCGATTGTGATGCGCCCCGCCCGAAGCCCATACTAATCGACCATGGCAATAATAGATGCTCCATTTGCAATCCTTGCTACTATGAAGTTCCAATTTGCCAGTAAATTGTTTTTGACTATAGCCACGCAACTGTTCAACAAGGCTATAAACGGCTAGATCGTCTGTATCCATATATCTTAGAAACTGATTTATCTAGTGTAAAGAATAGAATAATTCACTCTTATTAAAAGCTCATTTTCAACAATCCTATATTTAAGAGAATACAGCAATTCTCATTATTTGTAGTCAATTCTGTAGTATCTTGATTGAGACTTGATGTTCAACATCTTGCAACTCTTAGGTTTATTCCATACCCATGTCGAAGTCATCTAGAAAATCTGCTAAACAAAAACAATCAGCAATGCTGATGTATATCGGCATTGGGGCAGCAGTCATTGCCGCAGTCGCAGGTGGCGCATATTTCTACTTCGCTCAGCGATCGCTTGCTACTAGAGGGATTTTGGGCGTGGCGGCGGCAATTCCGCAAGAGGCGAAGGTGGTCATGGCTTTTAATACTAAATCTGAGCCTTGGAATAAACTTGCCCAATTTGGTACACCCGCCTCGCAAAAGCTGATCGGTGATGGGATTACCAAATCACCATTAAATTCTTTGTTAGTCCAAAGCAAAACTGAATATATTCGCGATGTGCAACCTTGGCTAGAAGGCAGTTATATCATTACGGCTCTGGTGCAGAATGCCGCGCAGCCTCAAGCACCTGCGGCGACTTTGGTAATTGCGTCAACCCGCGATCGCGCCAAATCTGACGCTTTTTTAGTGAAATATCGCGAAGCCTTGATCCAGCAAGGGGCAAAGTTTAACTCTAAGCAATACAAAGATGTCACCTATTACGAGTCCCCCACCCGCGATCCGAATAACAGTGTGGTGACGGCGGATATTGGTGGGCAGTATGTGGCGATCGCCACGAGTTCGACCTTAATCCAACAGGCGATCGATACCTATAAAGGCAACAGCCCATCACTCGCTAATAAACCGATTTTTGCCAAAATATATGGAACTTCTACCCAAACTAAGGTGACGGAGCCATTGTTGCAGGTCTATCTAGATGGTGATGTGGCGTTGGAGTTTATCGGCTCTCAAGCCAATCTTAATTTGAACGAAGCGGCGATCGCCCAGTCCCGTCGGGAACTAGATGCGATGACGCTGACTGGTGGCACACAGAAGGAAGGTTTACGCTTTGAGATTAATACTTATCTCAAGAATGACAACTCTAGCCCACTTGCCAATAACGAAGCAAAGGTTCTCAATCTTTTACCACAAGAAACTTTTTTACTAGCGTCGGGCGTAAATCTTTATCAATCTTGGCAGTCACTAGTCGCCCAAGGCAAGGGAAATGCTAGCTCCGCACAACTAATCGAGCAGATCCGTAAAGCCGTAAAAGATAGTACTAAGCTCGATCTCGATCAAGATATTCTCAAATGGATGAATGGTGAATTTGCGATCGCCGCAATTCCTAATAACCAAGGCATTTTGGCAAATCCGGGGTTTGGATTTGCGGCGATCGTTCAAGCCAGCGATCAAAATGCTGCCAAAACCACGCTTGAAAAAATCGATAAAGTCGCCCAAGCCAATTCTGGTGGACTTTTACCCAAAGGAGTCGATCTCAAACCAAAACAAATTGGTGACAAATCTGTAGTCACTTGGGCGATCGCTAATACCACCGTGGCAACACGCGGCAATTTAGATAACAACTTTGTCTTCTGGTCAATGGGCGGTCTCGCTGATACCTTCGTGCCTAAACCTGCCCGTACCTTACCTGAAAGCAGTCCGTTCCAAATCTTGACTACAGGGCTTCCCAAATCTAACGGCGGTTATTTCTATCTAAATATGACCACAGCACTCACCCTCGCCGATCGCCTATTACCGCCCGAAGTCAAATCTAATCCTAACTTTACCGAGATCCGTTCTGTGCTTGATGCGATTAATGGCATTGCGGTGACTTCCACTAATGTCGATTCAAAGACAACGCGCTTAGATTTTCTCTTCACCCTCAAACCTACACCTGGTAATTAAACGTAAAAAGCTGTAGCGCGTGCGCTATAGCTTTTTGGGTTTTATGAAGAGATCGCCGCGATCGCTTCATGAATCACTTCCGAACCAGCACCAACAATACAAGATTTCTCCGTGATAATCCGCTTCCAGAGCCGACTACCTGCTTGACCGTGAAACAATTGCAACATATGGCGCGTAATTTTATGTAACTTTAATCCTTTCGCAGTCCATTTATCAATATATTCAATCATCGCTTCGGCTACTTCCACCCGACTACGAGTGGGAGTCTCCTCACCAAAAAACTCGCGATCGCATCTGGCGAATAGATAGGGATTATCGTAAGCAGCGCGTCCAATCATCACTGCATCCACATGTTGTAACTGCTCATGAGCTTGCTCTAGGGTGATAAATCCGCCATTAATTTCAATAAATAAATGTGAGAATTCTTTCTTTAAACGATGTACATCGGCATAACGCAGAGGTGGAACTTCGCGATTGTCTTTAGGGCTTAGCCCTTGTAGCCACGCTTTTCTGGCATGAACTGAAAATCGCTGACATCCCGCTTCCGATAGAATCTTTACAAAATTTTGCAGATCTTCGTAACGGTCTAAATCATCAACGCCGATACGATGTTTGACCGATACAGGAATATTCGTAGCGGCGATCATTGCTGCAATACATTTAGCGACGCGATCGGGCGTTTTCATTAAACATGCGCCAAAATTTCCACTCTGGACGCGATCGCTAGGACAGCCCACATTCAAATTAATTTCGGTATAGCCCATCGCTTCGGCAATTCTCGCGCATTCAGCTAAATCTTGAGGATTATCGCCGCCAACTTGCAAGGCGAGTGGGTTTTCATCAGGTGAGAAGCCCAACAAATAATCTTTGTCACCATGCTTAATCGCCGCACTAGTGACCATTTCTGTATAAAGCAAAGTCCGCCGCGTCATCTGGCGCATGAAATAACGATAATGGCGATCGGTGCGATCCATCATCGGCGCGATGCTAAGAGCATAGGTTGGGAGGCGATCGCCTATTCCTTGGGTGGCAGAAATTGGCATTTCCAATAAACGAGTCATGGCGAAGCTGTTTAATAACAATAGAGACGGCGCTGCACCTATATTGTAAACTTTAAATCTGTGTATGCGCTTTTTGTTTAGAGGCTTTGAAGATTTGTGAGTTTCCCAGACATTTTATCCGAAGCCCAAAATTTATCTAATTCTATTACTACCCTCGGTGTGCTAGCTTCAGGAAGTGGAAGTAACTTAGAGGCGATCGCCAGTGCGATCGCAAATGGAAAACTCCAAGCCAAAATTGCAATTGTTATCTATAACGAACCCGATGCTTTTGCAAAACAACGCGCTGAAAAATTTGGTATTCCCGCAATCTTAGTCAATCATCGCGATTACAAATCTCGTACAGATCTTGATCGCGCAATTATCGATCTGCTCAAGCAATACAACGTCGATCTGGTAATCATGGCTGGCTGGATGCGAATCGTCACTCAAGTTCTCATTGATGCTTTTCCAGAACGGATTCTGAATATCCATCCAAGTCTATTGCCAAGTTTTAAAGGTATTCAGGCGATCGAGCAAGCTTTTAATTATGGTGTGAAAATTACGGGCTGCACCGTGCATCTCCTTAGTCTCGAAGTTGATAGCGGCAAGATTCTCAAGCAAGCTGCTGTACCTATTTTAGCTGACGATAATCTAGAGACTTTGCAAAAACGTATCCAAGTTCAAGAGCATATTATTTATCCAGAGGCGATCGCCGCATATAGCCAAACTTTTTTGCTAAGCTAGATTTAGATCAAGGTGAACCAAATGCCTAGCAAACTCGTTGGCTATAAAACTCAGTCTATCGATACTACTGTTGATGCTGAAATGTATCTCTTTGGTTTGTGGCGAAAAATGGATTTAACGCAGAAAGAAAAACTTTTTCGGAGGACTTTTAAAAAAGCGTCCTTATTTACTTTCACCTGTATTCAGAGTCTCTATCCAGATGCATCTCCCGAAGAAATTCGCGATCATTACATCAGAAAGCGATTAGGAGAAAATATATTAGAACTATTCAACTCAACAAAATATAAAAACAAACTAGTGATTGAAGATCCTATTTATTTAGCCAGAAAAATATCTGTTTTACTCGAGTCCCTTGATATTTTCTATTATATTGGTGGTTCTGTTGCTAGCTCGCTACAAGGTGAAACTAGATTTACAGAAGATTTAGATCTGGTTATCAACATTCAACTGAGTCAAGCACAATCTATATTCAATGCCTTCTCGAAAGATTTTTATGTGAGTGAAATCGCTATTGACGATGCACTGCGAGGTAGAACTTCATCATTCAATGTAATCGATCTGGAAACGACAGAAAAAGCTGATATGTTCGTGATGCGAAATGATGCTTTTGCTAATTCTAAGATGGAACGCAGACAGTTATATATTCCCGCAGATCGATCTACATCAGAAGCTATTTATCTCTGTAGTTCTGAAGATACGGTTTTACAAAAATTAGTTTGGTATCAGATGACTAAGAATGAGTCACAAAGGCAATGGCGTGATGTGTTGGGCGTTTTGAAATTACAAGGCGATCGCCTAGATTTTGCTTATTTACAAAAATGGGCTGTGGAACTTAGTCTTAGCGATTTATTAGAAACTGCTTGCACAGAGTCAGGGATTGAGATCTTCTTTTAGGTCAGAACCAAAAAAACTGTGGCGCACGCTCCGCGTGCACTACAGTTTTTTTGGTTCTGGGTTTTATTTTACATAGTACACGCTGGCAGAAGTTACAAAACGATTAAAAGAGTGCGATGTTCATTTACAGCAATTCCTTAAATTCATCTCTTGTGATTTGGCAATCTTTGAGAATTTGTGAAAGTAATCCAGTGCCAATATCTTCACCTGAATGAACAGGGACTACTGTGCGCCTTCCATCAGGATGTATCAGGATATGATGACTATCTTTAACTCGTGCCACGGCAAAGCTGATTTTCTGCAAAGCTTTGATTATTTGATTGCCTGTCACGCTTGGGAGTTTGCTCATATTTCCACTAGGATTTTTTGAATCCCTACAAATTCTGAGGTTGGACTATCTTGATTCTCAAATTCTAAGCATAATTCGGCTGCTTCTTGAATACGCTCCATAAGAACATCAAGAGATTTTGCTTGAGTGTGGCAACCTTTTAGATTAGGGATTGAGGCAACAAAATATCCATCTAAATCTTTTTCAATGACTACGTTAAATTCTCTAATCATTTTGGAATAACTCCTTTAATTTTTAACTTGCATATACTGCTTGCATATCAGTACAGATTAATTTGTAGTTGAGATAGCCTATTTCAGTATCTAATTTAACCAGCCTGTACTAGCTAATTATTGCCATAAATCAAAATTTTGTGTCAAAATTCTGAGACATTGTGTGTGAGGGACTTATGCAACTAGGACAATTGCTAGCATTAGCGGGTTATCAGAATTCTCATCCCGCACTAGAAGGACTAGAAGTAAAGCGCGTAATTACTGATTCACGCGCTTGTCAAGCTGGAGATTTGTTTGTCGGCATGACTGGGACTCAGGTGGATGGTGGCAGGTTTGCCCCACAGGCGATCGCCCAAGGCGCGATCGCTGCCATCATATCTCGTGCAGCATTTGATAATTTATTGGCGCAAGATCGAGCAATGGCGATCGCCGTTGATGATGTGGTTGTCGCTTGCAGCAAAATCGCGATCGCATTTTATGACTATCCCGCTCAAAAGCTGAAATTAGTCGGTGTGACAGGGACAAATGGCAAAACTACGGTCACGCATTTGATCGAATTTTTATTGCAAACCCAATATGCATCGGCTTTATTTGGGACGCTCTATACCCGTTGGGCAGGTTACTCCCTGACCGCAACACATACTACGCCCTTTGCGGTAGATTTGCAGGCGCAACTGTCTGAGGCGATCGCCGCAGGTTGTGATGTGGGCTTGATGGAGGTTAGCTCCCATGCATTACACCAACAGCGCGTGTTGGGTTGCCCCTTTGAGGTGGCGGTATTTACCAATTTGACTCAAGATCATTTGGACTACCACAAAAATCTAGAGGACTATTTTCAGGCGAAGGCTTTGCTGTTTAGTGAGACCTATTTGCAAGGTCGGGCGATTATCAATTTTGATGATGCTTTTGGGCAAAGGTTGACGCAAATGATTACGGACAAGACAATCTGGACTTATAGCATTAGTGATTCGCAAGCCGATTTTTATACTGAAAATTTGACCTATTTATCCAATGGCGCGACGGGGACTTTGCACACACCGCAAGGCGCGATCGCTTTTCAGTCGCCCTTAGTTGGTCGCTTTAATGTCGAGAATGTCTTGGCGGCGATCGCGACGGCTTTGCATATGGGGATGAGTTTGGCGGAAGTTGTGAGCCGTTTGCCCGAATTTAAAAATGTGCCAGGTCGGGTGGAACGGGTGCAAATTAGCGACGATCAAGACATCACCGTAGTTGTGGACTATGCCCATACGCCTGATAGTCTTGAAAATTTGCTGAAGGCGATGCGTCCCTTTACTCAGCGCGAATTAATTTGTGTATTTGGCTGTGGTGGCGATCGCGATCGCACTAAGCGCCCTTTGATGGGTGGGATCGCTGCCAGACTAGCCGATCGCGTTTATGTCACCTCAGATAATCCACGCACTGAAGATCCGCAGCGAATTTTGGATGATGTGGTGCTTGGTGTCAAAGCTGATATTGGTGACAAGCCAATGACTGTGGAAGGCGATCGGCATAAGTGTATTGCGATGGCTATTTCTGAAGCTCAATCAGGCGATACGATTTTGATTGCAGGCAAAGGGCATGAAGATTATCAAATCATCGGACGCGAGAAAATCCATTTCGACGATCGCGAAGAGGCTCAATTAGCTTTAAGCGATCGCCAAAATTTGCATCGTTAATAATTAAACCTACAGGGCTTTGCGCTCAAACTATAGCTGTCACCACTCGTATTAAGGCAAACCAAAACCGAAAAAGTAGATGCGGCGCTTCGCGCCGCATCTACTTTTTCGGTTTTAAGGTTTACTAGGCAAAAACACGCAAGGAGTATCGGTTATGATGCAAAAGGAAGTATATTCAGAACCAAATTA
>JBBRQX010000053.1:0-10520 GCA_038225745.1 Pseudanabaenales cyanobacterium
CAAGGAGATTTTAAGACGGCCCCTTCCGCAACATTTGCAGTTTTGGCAATCCAAATTCCTTTATTTTTCTCTTCAGCGCGATCGCCAAAATCAAAGGGAACTTGACTTCCCAAAACATCGACCTGTGCTTGGTAATACTTCTCAGGCGTTCCCATATCCATCCAATAGCCTTCCCAAACAAAGCCCATCATCTTCAGTCCTTGCTCCAAAATATTGGGGAAGACTTTTCGTTCAAAGCTTAAAGGCTCACCCGTGCGATAGGCATCAAAAATATTTGGCTCTAAAACATAGGTTCCTGCATTAATCGTATCGATACCTTGAGCAATAAATTCTACTGCTTGTTCTGCATTTGGTTTTTCGCGAAAAGACTGGACTTGATTTTGGTCATTAATTTCCACTAAGCCAAAAGGCGTAATATCCGCAACTCTGGTCAAGGTCAAAGTCGCATCGGCTTGAGTATCCTGATGAAACTTTATCAACGCTGTCAAGTCTAAATCAGTAAGAATATCAGCATTGAAAACAATCAATGACTCACCTGTGAAATATGGCGCGGCAAGTTTAAGCGCCCCTGCGGTATCCAATGGCGTTGACTCCTCGACATAACGAATTTTCACGCCAAAGCGATCGCCATCTCCAAAATAATCGATTACTTGTCGCGCTTGATACTGCACATTTAGCAAAATGTCGCATACATTCGCTTCACGACAGCGATTAATCATCCATTCCAAAAATGGGCGATCAACCAGAGGTAGCATCGGCTTGGGACAGCCATAGGTCAATGGTCTAAGGCGCGTTCCTTTTCCACCAGCAATAATTACAGCTTGCATAGAGTTGTTGATTTGCGGTATATGTTATTTGAGTGCATTATAGGATTATGGAGTGCTGTGTGAGCAATAGACCGATTACCGCATCCAAAGTTCGGTCAGCCGACAGTATCAATAGCGCCAATAATCACGCTAATTTGCCCATTAACTCTTCAGAACCAATGCAAGTTGAGGCTACACACACCCATATCACTAAACTCAAAAGCATTCCCTTTGCCAAAATCAGTTTTATTTTATCCCTGCTCGTCTCTGTTAGTGCAGGCGCTTTTTTAGGTCGGGTAGTCCCCATCAACGCTTTGGACTGGAGTGGCTTGCTGACGGGGCGCAAACCTGAAGAAGTTTTAATCGAAGGCTTAGGGCGCAAATTAGATCGTCCCTATCAAATTCTGGTGATGGGAGTAGATCGGGTGCTTGAAGCGCCTCTCGGTTCACCTGCATCCTTTAACGGTCGTAGCGATAGCATGTTGCTGGTTCGCCTCGATCCAAGCGATCGCACGGTGGATATTCTCTCAATTCCTCGCGATACTCAAGTACCGATCCCTAGTTATGGCGTGACCAAAATTAATGCGGCTAATGTCTATGGTGGTGCAGCCCTAGCCCAAGAAGTTGTCTCTGAGAAACTCAATGGAGTGGAAATTGATCGCTATGTGCGCTTAGATACGTCAGGACTAGCGGCGTTAGTTGATGCGATCGGTGGTGTCGAGGTGAATGTGCCGAAACGGATGAAGTATGTTGACAAAACTCAAAAACTGAATATCGATCTTTATGCAGGATTACAAACTCTCAACGGTGAACAAGCTGAGGGATTTGCGAGATTTCGTTATGACGAAGAAGGCGATATTGGGCGGATCAAGCGGCAGCAAATTGTTTTGAAAGCAGTCAAGGCGAAAATTGCTAATCCTGCCGTGGTTTTGCGTTTATCTAGTCTAATTAACATCATGGAAAAGCATCTAGATTCTAATCTCAGCTTTGACGAGATGATGGCGATCGCCACTTTTAGCATGACTTTAAAACCTGAGGAAATCCAATCCACTAGCCTGAAAGGAAGACCCAGCGAAGCTAACGAGTTTCGCTTTAGCTATTGGATTGTGAGTCCTGATAACGTTGATCAAGCGATCGCTGGTAAATTCAAAACTAAATAGAAATTCAAATAAAAAAGCAGTGCTTAGCACTGCTTTTTTTATGATCTAAACGGGCCAGGAGGGATTCGAACCCCCGACACCGTGGTCCGTAGCCACGTGCTCTAGTCCACTGAGCTACAAGCCCTTAACTCGCGAATCTAATGATAGCACAGTGTGCGATCTTGACAAGCAAAAAATAAATTTTGTTTGACGAATAAAGCGTGGGCTAAGCCCACGCTTTATTCGTCGGTATAATCAGATCAAATTAACCTGTTTGAATTTATGGTTAGCACTGCGATCGCGGAAAAAGTCGAAGAAATAGCTGTTCCAAAAATTTCTCTTGACGAATGGGTAAACAATCCACCTGACGGTGGGATCGAATGGGTAAATGGCAATTTAACCGAGAAAACAGGTATGACATTACCACATAGTCGGTTACAGAGCAGAGTCGGATGGCTTTGGAAAAGTTATATCGAAACTTCTGGCACTGGTGGCGAGGTATATACAGAAGTACCTTGTCGCACCTTAGAGCAAGGTCGTAGACCTGATGTTGCATATCTCACACCTAATTTGCTTGCCCAATATGGCAATCTGTCTACCTTGCCCCAGAGCTTTCCTCTAATTGCTGAAATTATTTCGCCAACCGATGTTGCCAATGATGTATTTGCAAAGGCAAGTGAATATCTGCGATCGCAGTGCCAAGAAGTTTGGTTGATTTTTAGTGAAGATCGTTTGATTGTGGTGCTAACCCAAAACTCTCGCAAAATTTATGTCGCTGATGAAGCGATCGCTTCCTTAGTCCTTGATGGCTTTAGCATTACAGTCAATGAATTATTAGGTTAGGGGCGCAAACCCAAATATGGCACGGCGGGCTTTACCCGCCATGCCATATTTGGGTCTGATTTTGCGAGTTTTAGACAGTAAAACTCAAGAATTAGGGTTGCGGCGCTTTGCGCCGCAACCCTAATTCTTGGATGCGAAGGGTAGGCTATTTGGGAGCGAGTGCTTTAAAATAGTGTTTTAAAGCATGAACTTTGAAACTTCGCTCAAAGCTATGGTAGAAGTCTTGACTAACGAATCCCAACCCCAAATTATTGTAAGCAACGCGATTGTAGCGAACGGCTTGAGCAAAAGTTATCGTACTGGCTTTTGGTTAAATCAAAAAATTAGCTCTTTACAGGATTTTTCGTTAACCATTCGCAAAGGCGAAACCTTTGGTGTGCTTGGTCCAAATGGAGCAGGTAAAACTACATTATTAAAAATTTTGCTCGGTATCGTGCAGCCAACTTCAGGGACGGGCGAGATATTGGGATATCCATTAGGCGATCGCACGGCGAAACAATCAATCGGTTATTTACCTGAAAATGCTTATTATTACGACTATTTGACAGGCTGGGAACTGCTCGATTTTATTGGTAGTTTATTTGGAGTTGAGCCAGCATTGCGCCGCCAACGCATTGCCGATTTATTGGATCTCGTCGGTCTATCGCAGTCAGTGGCACGTAAAAAACAATTGCGGCAATATTCTAAAGGCATGGTGCAGAGGATTGGCGTTGCCCAAGCGCTGATTAACGATCCCGAAATTGTCTTCCTCGATGAGCCGATGTCAGGGCTTGATCCTGTTGGTCGCTATCAGGTACGCGAAATTATTTTGATGCTCAAAAATCAGGGCAAAACTGTATTTTTTAACAGTCATATTTTGTCAGATGTGGAGTTAATCTGCGATCGCATTGGCATCTTGAACAAAGGCGAACTAGTAGCGATGGGAACCTTAAACGAGTTACTCGGCACAGAACAGTCCTATCAGGTTAGCGGTCGCGGTGGCTCTGAGGCTGATTTAAAACCTTGGTTAGAACATTTAATTTTTCAGGCTGATACTTGGCATGGTCAGCTAGCAAAAGATCTACCCGAATTTTTAACTTATCTCGCTAGTATTGGTGCAAAGGCGATCGCGATCGAGCTAGCTCGCCAAACCTTAGAAGAATTTTTTATCGATCAAATCAAGGCTTCTCGGCACAAAGACTAAAATTATTGCGCGGCAGAGCCGCACAATAATTTTAGATTTGGAGCATATTGCTGTATTCCATCAGTAGCTCATCGTAAGTGAGGCTATCACTATCTGCTTGAGGACTCCAAAGCAGTTCAAACACTAACAAATGACTAGCTGGAATCGACGCGATCACCTCTAAAGCCGTGCGTAACTCTTGCGTATTTTTGATCTCGCCAAATATAGGCTTATCGTGTTCAGTCCCAACCAACAGAGTTACCACGATATAAGCTGAAGGGTCTTTGTCAGGAGAGGCGATCGCCTCTGAGCGCTGGTTAACTCGACCCATGACATTCACTAATGTTTCTTCACTAAACTTAGTGCGTTCTTCTAACGAGAGCTTGTTAAAAACCTCTTCGGCTTTATCTTTATGAACTGATTGCGAACTGCACGAAACATGAGTCCAATTTTCTGGAGTCCGCATCAAGGCTAGTGCTGACTCTTGCATTAGAGTCATTAATCCTTCTGGAGTATCGGTATCGATTTCAAGGCTTAACTCCGTTAATCTAGC
This sequence comes from Pseudanabaenales cyanobacterium, assembly GCA_038225745.1. Taxonomy (GTDB): domain Bacteria; phylum Cyanobacteriota; class Cyanobacteriia; order Pseudanabaenales; family Pseudanabaenaceae; genus Pseudanabaena. The sequence continues at coordinate 4,504 of JBBRQX010000053.1, forward strand.
TTGGACTTCACGAGCTTGAGCCAAGAGCGCAACCTGTAATTTGCTAACTGTAAATGTGTCATTTCCCAAGGCTCCCCCTGCCCCACTCTTTTTGGAGTTCATCGCGATCGCCCGAATAATAAAGTAAACGATCGCTCCACCAGTCAGCAAAATTATCCCCAAAACAAGCCAAGAAGAACCCGACGAACCGCTAGAGGCTCCTAAAGTTGTGGTTCGGTAAGGATCTGACGATGAATTATTGATGATTACGGGAGCAATTATGTTGTTAGATCTGTTTGGCTGGCTAGGAGTAGTTAATGAGTTGCGATCATTAGCAGGACTAGGCGCTGAGGATGGTGATGATTTAGATGGAGTTGAAGGGGCTGAACGGGTGAAAGAGCCGCCACTACTGCGACCACCGCTACTTTTTGCGTAAACTTGTTGATCTTGAAGTAAGTAGGTATTTAGTTTGCGATCGCTAATGCTTAAGGCGATCGCCTGAACCATAGAAAATGTAAGTAACGTAGCTGTCAAGAACTGAAATTTTGTCTTATGCATATTTTTCTTTTTTTATTTAAATAAAATCTTGTAACCATTGTCGAAACTCGCAGCATACGGACGCACTCTCATAAATTATTGGTGACTGCTTCGATGTAGTCGCGATCGCCCCCTGACTGTTGGGCTTGAAGTAGCGATCGCTCAGCTAAAGTTACGAGTTCCCCAAAACTAATATCGGGTTGAATATTTGGAGCATTTTGATTGTTTAAAGCTTTAACCACACCGCCGATACTAATTGTCATCGGAAATAATCATCCTGAAGAAACGGCGATTGGATTACTACGAATACTTGCCAGCAGATTTTGAGCAAGTTGGGTGCCACTTGTCTCATCGCTATGGGGCGTGACACAAACAAACTCATCTAAACCATGACGGTAAATCAAACTATTTGCCATACAACTATGGCTTAATCGTCCCGCGATCGCCTTAATCGTTTCATTGCCAATCCGAATACCATAGGATTGGGTAATTTGCGTGAAATTATCAACATCGATGATCAGCACACTCAAGAAACTATAATTTTTGTAATTACCATATCCTTTAAATTGCTGCATCATTTTCGGCATCACCTCCGCAAAGGCTTGCTCACTCAAAACCTTAGTTAAAGGATCGGATAATGTGAGCGCATCCAGCAGATCATTTTGAGCTAGCAGTCTTTGATTTGTCCATGTTAAAGACTGCATTAAAGCACTGACGCGCAGCCCCGTCCGCAATCTCGTTTTTAGCTCAGAACCGTCAATAGGATTGCTGAGAAATTCATCGACACCCGTATCTAAACCAATTTGGCGCTGCTGAGAGTTCAATGCTTCAACGATCAAGATAAAGTAAGTCGCGATTAGTTCGGGAAGCTCAAGATTTGCCTTGACTCGATGACATAGAGCTAACCCTGAGATATCTGGAGTAGACCAATCAGCCAAGACGATCGCGGGGTTCTTTTCGAGAATGATTTCCCATGCTTTTTCACCACTGGTTTCCGTAATGAAATTATATTTCTCGGATGCTAAAATTTCAGCGATCGCATCTAGAAGCAGGCGATCGCCACTAGTGACCAAGATCAGCGAATTATGACGGTAGTATTTTAGTCTGCGGAAATCCAAAATGCTTGCCTCGCTATATCTTTAAAATCTTACCGAAATTCAGTCCTAGCGAGAAATGTTAGAGATTATTTTTTACCCCAGCCAAATAGCCCACCCTTTTTTTCGGATGGCTTTTCGGGTGGTTTTGTCGCCGCATTCACTTGATTGAGGTATTTGAGCGCCGTTGGTTCTTTAGGATCGAGTTTAAGAGCTTTTTGAAAGCTTGCCTTCGCGACCGCCGTCGCATTTTGATTCATCTGCACTAAGCCCTTCAGCGCATAGACCTTGGCATTATTGGGATCGAGCTTCTCGGCGCTACTCAATTCTTTGAGTGCATCAGTCCATTGCTTTTTGCCAACAAATAGCTCCGCCATATTCAGATTACGCAGCGCTGGTGATTGGGCAGGTTGAGCTACAGGAGTTGCCCCAACATTTTGATTACCCGACACAGAAGCAACACTGCTGCTTGAACTAAAGTTGAGACTGTTTTGAGTAAATAAATATACGAGATTTAACTCGCTGAGAACGGAGGTATATTCCATAATCGAGTCAAGTGTTTCATACTGCTTAGGCGCAACTTGCTCGACATATTGTTTATAGGTGATTTCGTGAGGAATCCGATACAGCTTTTGAGCAATTTCCGAAGTGAGGGTGGGGACTTCTGCTTTTTGTTTTTTCCCTTGAGCAAAAATTCTCAAAGTTGCTAAATATTCACCGCGTTCGCGATCGCTATTCAACAATTTATAAGCAGGGCTGACCATCTTCGAGAAATATTTGGTGGCAAGCTCCTTTTCTTCGGAAGTTTTGCCAAAAACATCAGGATGCAAGATCTTCGCAAGCGCTATAAACTTTTTGCGAATATGTTCGACATCGGTGGTCATCGGTAAACCGAGTACGGCGTAATGATCGCTAATGCCATAACTGGCAAGCCCTTTGTTGATTTTAAAGTTGTCTGGCTTTCCCACAGGTTCCACCTTTTAAGTATTTGTTCGAGTTTACCCTCTTGACGCATTTCTGCTAACGCCTTATCCACGGCTTTTTTGAGGGATACATCATCTTTATTGACGATCGCCACTAAGCGAATTGGGATTAAAGGCTCACCCACAATTATAAAGTTAGGATTATTGCGGACTTGCCACACTGCTACAGGTTCATCAAGGATCATCGCATCAAGTTGGCGATCGCGCAGTTGGATCACCATGCGATCAAGATCCCGTGATGAAAATAGACGAATCGCATTGCCTCTGTTCTTATTATAAGTTTCAGCGATCGCCGCGCCTCCGCTATTTGCGACAACTCCCACTCGCTTGCCAATCATGTCGCGTAAAGATTTAATTTGCGTCCCATCCGCCCGAATCAATAATCTTTGAGCGCTGCGATAATAAGACCCAGTTTCAATAAATCTCCCTTTAGTATTTCCCATTTCTAACGCCCCTTCTTCCCGCGCACTGAGCAATATATCAACCTGTCGCGATCCTAAATTTTCAGGCTGATTTCCCCAAGGAATATTAATCGGACGCGGCTCAATATTTAATTTCGCGGCAATTTCTTGAATAATCTCTAGCTCAAAGCCATCATAAAACTGCGTCTTTGCATTCCAAAACATATAAGGCCCGCCGATCGCCGCATCCATCCCTACCCGCAGATGTCCGCGCCGCATGATGATGCCAAGGCTGCTATCTTCAGCAAATGCTGGTGATATGGTGCTGGCGATTCCCAGACATAAGCCTGTATAAATTGCGAAGCTAGCGAGTTTGTGAGCAAACTTAAACATTGATTCTCTAATCAAGCGATCACTACAAATATACAGCGCTTTGTGCTGAGGCGAAAAACGGTATTTATGCTGAAAAGCATACTAGTAAATCTTTTCAGTGTTATTCATGACGCAGTCCTTGACGAAAGGTGGTCATCGCATCTAATCGTGAAGTCATCCTTACACAACGCACTAGCAAGTCAAGATCGAGATCTGGTAAAAGCTGGCTGCGGGAAACAAGATGATATTCTGATGCAATAAAGGCATAAACCTGAAGTTGATTATTTTCCCAGAGCCAGACTTCGGGGATCTCAAAGCGGCGATATTTCTCTAGTTTCTGTAGGCTGCCACTAGTTAAAATCACCTCAATGGCAAGATCTGGGTTAGCTTTCTTCTCTCCCAAGTAATAAGATTCATCTGGCTCAAAGGATGTCCCTTTCTCTTCACCGCGACGAGTGGCACTACCTACAGGTATAAACTCAATTCCCTCAATTATGAAATAAGCCTCTATCAAGATTGCCAGAGATTTTTTAATCAATTCGTGCGGTTCGCCAACAGTCATCAGTTCAATCCAACCATCAAGATAAGTAATACGAAAACCGCTAGAAGTTACTAGTAAATTTTCTAGCACTTCAAATTCTTGCCAGTTATAGCTCCTCGGCAATAATAACCGTTGCTCTAACTCCACTTCTACTGTTTGTAAAATTTGCTCAGATAAAAGAGTCATAGTAATTATTCGCGCAACGCATACTGATTTTAATTGGCTTTTACCAAGTCAGTAGTTACCCAATGATGATAAGGCTTTAGCCCAACTATTTAGCGCTTGGGGTAACTTCGACATAGATATTTTCGAGGCGGACAGGTTGACGCATGATTGAGTCGATGGCGATGCCTTCAAAATACGTCAAAATTTCCTTTAATTCCATTGCTTTAGGTAGCCAAAAAGCGAGATCCCGACCATAGTGGCGATAGACCCAGCCAAGCTCGATCGCTCTCGCGATCGCTAGCTCTTCGTCAGGCGTGCAAATGACCGCAATTTCTTGAGCAGGAACATGTTTACGCAATTCTTCGAGACTGCCTTCAGCTAATAAACTTCCTTGCTTGATAATGCCAATCCGATGACAAAGACGCTCCGCTTCTTCAAGCATATGGGTTGTCAGGAGAATTGCCGTATCTTGACCGCAAAGTTTGCGAATTAATTCCCAAATTTCATAACGGGCTTCAATATCCAGTCCTGTTGTCGGTTCATCCAACACGACTAATTGCGGCTGATGCACAAGGGCGATCGCCATACTCAGACGGCGTTGCATTCCACCACTGAGGTTTTCCGCGATACTTTTGGCGCGATCGCTTAGCCCCACGAGTTCTAAGCAATTCTGTGCTTGCTTCCGACAAGCTTGGTTGCTCAGTCCATAAAGCCGCCCAAAAAACCGCAAATTTTCTTCGCAAGTTAAGCTCTTATAAAAAATATTTTCTTGTGGGGCAACGCCAATCAGCGATCGCGAGGCACTTGATAAATTTTGACCATTCATCGTGACATTGCCGCGATCGGCTTTGATCAAGCCACATAAAATGCTAATCATGGTGGTCTTACCAGCCCCATTTGGCCCAAGCAAACCATAGACTTCCCCCGCCTGAATACCAAAGCTTAAGTCATGCAAAACTTGCTTCTTCCCATAAGATTTACAGATTTTGCGAACTTCTAGCACAGAATATCTATCTCGTTAAAATAATCTTTAAAGTATACCAATCGCTATTACCAAACTACAAAAGAAGAGGCAGCGCTTTTTACTTTAATATTGCAAGCATGATAAAACCAATAACCCAAAAAGCTGTAGCGCGCGCTGCGCGCGCGCTACAGCTGTTTGGGTTTATTATTGCCTACTTACTCCCTTCCCAGTATAAAAATAGACATTAAAACCCAAGAATTAGACGTTGCGGCGCTCCGCGCCGCAACGTCTAATCTTTCACTGGGAAGGGAGTATGTTGTACTCGCCTTGAGGTAGTAGCAAACTAGACTCGATTTGAACCTTGACCAATGGACTGACATATTCAGCATTATTTAAACATTCAATCAAGAGCTTATTTGCATCATGATATGTCCGTAATACTTTGAGTTGATTTTCACTAAATTGCCATTCTTGAGAGCCTTTACGGTGTTGAATAATTAAATTTCGTAATTTTTTTGACCAATCCAAACCTTTAGCTTGCCACCACTTTGCAAAAGTTTCTCGGTTTTTAGAATGATCAGGAAGCTTTTGGCGTAATGATTGTAAGCCTCTATGCAAGTCAGGTTCGAGTGTGCAAGCTAGTTCTAAAACAGGATTGTTACTAAAATATAAGGCTAAATCAAGGTTGAGAGCAAGATTAATCGTGTAATCGATATCCATTTCTGTTTCCATCGTATTGTCAATCCCCAAGGCTTTGGTGCGAGCGCGTTCCAAGGAGCGAGAATGGGCAATATCTAAGGCGCGGGCGCGATCAAGCGATCGCGTATTTTCTAAATCGATATCTAGGTATAAAGCCCGAATCGTCACCGCTTTGTATGGGGTTTTGATTTGAATTGATTGTTGATTCACCCATGTTAGAAACGATTGTAAGTGAGGATCTTTAGTTACAAGCTCGTCAATTTTTCGCTTCATCATTTGCAA
>JBBRQX010000054.1:0-10497 GCA_038225745.1 Pseudanabaenales cyanobacterium
AAAATTCAGAAATATTAACGTGATGCTAAAGGCAAGCATCCCAACAGCAAAAATTGATAATCTGCTGGTAAGTTTTTCGGAAAACTGCATTACTTCCGCCGCGATGACTTCTGGCGTTTTGTAGCGATCAGCCCACCAGAAATAACTTAGGGTAAACGCTGCTCCGATGAACAGGATGACAAATAAAGTGAACCCAATCAAAGGGGCATATACCATATATTTTCCTGACTCCTCTTTGTGATTTAAAGTTTAACATTAAGCTGATCGGCATTTAAAATACATATCGAAAACCAGAAGATGATTGTGCCGCGCGAAGCGCGGCACAATCATCTTGCAACTTAAAAGCACATCAGCTTAGCTCCAGCTATTTTCATTGCTGCTAGACTGATTAGGGCGAGAAATTGTTTAAACAAACAAGTGCAAACGCTAAACTTAACTTTTGAAAGACTTTCGGATAATTACCACTATGTTTTGGGCGGATAAATTTGCAGCAGATGCAAGCGGCGATCGCATTATCGTTAACGATTCTAAAACCCCCTCTGGGCGCGTTCATGTTGGCTCATTGCGCGGGGTTGTAATTCACGATGCCATTTATCGCGCCCTCAAACACGCAGGTAAGCCCGTCACCTTTACCTACGGCGTTGATGACTATGATGCACTCGACACCGTACCCCACTATTTAGATCAAGCTAAATTTGCGCCCTATCTGGGGCAGCCGCTTTGCAATGTGCCTTCACCTGAAGCCACAGCCACCGACTATGCCAAATACTTCATGGGTGAATTTCTGGAAGTATTCGAGCATTTAGGTGTCCGTCCCGAAATTTATTACCTGCGCGATCTCTATCGTTCGGGCAGGATGAATCAACATATTGACTTATTTTTAAATAATGCTCACCTCGTGCGCGAAGCTTACAAAGAAATCAGCAAAGCCGATCGCCCTTCCAATTGGTATCCCTTCCAGACCATTTGCGAAAATTGCGGCAAAATCGCGACTACGGTTGTCACTGACTACCAAGATGGCAAAGTGTTCTACACCTGTCAGCCCAATGCGATGGAATATGTCAAAGGCTGCGGTCATACAGGTTGGGTATCGCCCTTTGATGGCAATGGCAAATTGCCTTGGAAGGTGGAATGGGTGGCTAAATGGGAAGTTGTCGGCGTATCGATTGAACTAGCTGGTAAAGACCATTCTCAAAAAGGTGGTTCTCGCGATGTCGCAAATTCCATCTGTCGCAAAGTTTTAAAGAAGAATCCGCCGACTCATGCGCCCTATGAATTTATTTTGGTGAATGGAACTAAGATGAGTTCTTCTAAAGGTGTTGGTTCTAGTGCTAAAGAAATCGCAGCCCTCTTACCACCTGAGTTATTACGCTTCTTGATGTTGCGGACACAGCCTCGCAGTGTGATTAATTTCATGCCCAACTATGAGACAGTGACGCGCCTATTTCGCGATTATGATACTTTGATTGACAAGTATCAGGATGATGCACCTAAAGATGAAAAGGCTCTAGAAGATCTAGTTCCTCTCGTTTATTCGCAATTAAATACTGACGGAAAAGTGCAATGCTATCAAGCCTTTGACTTCAGCACTTTGATTTCGCTGCTACAAGTTCCGCACCTCGATCTTGAAGCTGAGATTGTTGCAAGAAGTGCAAATCCACTTAGCGATCGCGACTGGGAAGTAGTACGCGATCGCATCAGAGTTGGCAAAGCATGGCTACAAGACTATGCCGATGAAGAAGAGAAACTGGTACTTTATCTAGACTCAATGCCCGACAAGGCTCACAACTTGACCACTGAGCAGGTAAATTATTTCGAGCTGCTAGTAACTAATCTCGAAGCAGATGTTAATTGGGAAGGTGAAGAACTGCAAAATCTGTTGTTTAGAACTTCTAAACAACTTGAAATTTCTCAAAAGAGTGCTTTTGCATCGGTTTATTACACTTTTTTAAATAAGGAGCGTGGCCCCAAAGCGGGAAGTTTGCTTTCTTATTTAGATAAAGATTTTGTGATTCAGCGTATTAAAGACGCGATCGCTTTAAATCTCGCAGCTAATAATTCCTAGTAAAAAAGCGGTGCAATGCGCCGCCTTTTTTATTTGATCAAAGCTGTGGCGGAGCTTTTTGGGTTTTGATGCCTACTTACTTAGAACGGGTGTATTATTACTCTTGTTAATCTGCTGAAAATATAGAAAACCCGCAGAGGTTAGGAAAGTGAAGTAGCCGATCGCTTGCCCAAGAAATAGGCGATCGCGAAAACCAAACATCGCTTTGAGCAAAATCGCAGGGAATTGGCTGTCAGGCAAAATATCATGCACATCCCAAACTAAGCCACCTAGTAAACAAGAATGTATTTCTGCGATGTCGGATGGAAAACAGAGCGAAGTTTGGGAAAGTTCGGCATAGGCGGCTACGGCTTTATCGAGATGCCCGATCGCACTGACGACTAGACCTGCAACGATGAGTAAGAGGAAGACTCCCATCGCTTGGAAGAATACTTTGAGATTGATGCGAATCCCGAATTGAAAGAGCGCAATCCCGATCGCTACTGCACCAACTAAACCCGCGATCGCGCCGACAATTGGCACAATTCCCGCTTCGAGCTTTGCCGAAATAAAGATCACCACCTCGAAACCCTCGCGCAATACGGCAATCAGAATTAGGGTAAACACGGCAAAACCTGCAGTTTTTTCATTGGCGATCGCCTTGCCGATTTGTCCTTCGATTTCGCCCTTGAGCGCCTTGGCATTTTCGGTCATCCATACCAACATCCAACTCAACATCGCGATCGCGGTCAGTCCCAAAAGACCTTGCCACAATTGTCCATAAAAAGCAGCTTGAGCAGGTTCTGTATTTTCTACTTGCTTGAGAAACCAGTTCAGCAATATCCCCACCACAAGACTTGCCAATACTCCTACACCAATGCCACCAAACACCCAAGGATTAAGCGAACTGCGATCGGCTTTTTTGAGATATGCCATCACGATTCCCACCACAAGAGCCGCTTCGACTCCTTCGCGTAAGGTAATCGCAAAAATTGGTAATGCTGCGCTAAAATCCATATTAAGTTCCTATTAAAATATGATGCCACGATAAACTTCAGAAATCGCTATTTCGACATTGACAGAATCTAGCAAAATAGACTGGTCTAAACTATCAAAGGCGCTATATGTCCAAAATTGTTCTTGTTTACTATAGCGTTCCACAAAAACTTTGTTTTGACGAATTAAAAGATATTCACTAAAGCTAGGAATGGAGCGATACATCTGAAACTTGTCCGTGCGATCGTATTCTTCTGTTGATGGAGAAAGTACTTCGACAATTAAAAGTGGATTTAGAACTTCATCTTTGCGATCGCCATTTAACTTAGGTCTACCATCAAAAATCATCGCATCTGGATACACTCCACAGCGATAGGTAGGAAGCCATAGCCTTAGTTCACTATTGATAGCCGTAAACTGAGTATTTCGCAAAGTGAAATGGAGAAAGGAAAAAATATTTCCTATAACCAAACTGTGGTTGAGTGTTCCGCCAGTCATCGCAATAATTTCTCCATCGTGATATTCACATTTTTCTTCAGATGTTTCGGCGATCGCGCGATATTCATCGAGACTGTAGCGACGCTCAGTAGTAGCAATCATAGAGTTGTACGCGAATTATCAAGACAACAGTTATATTTTATATATTTTACTGCGATCGTAAAGCAAGGGGCTTAAGCCCCTTGCCTCAAAAAACCTTGCAAAACAGGCAATCATAGAGTTTAATTTATAGAAGATAGCTAAACCATTAGATCCGTAAATGAAAATATTTGTTTATCACACCCCTGAGTTAGTACCTACTGAAGGGAATCCAGACTGCGCGATCGCTGTTGATATTTTGCGAGCAACCACCACGATCGCTACAGCCCTTGCGGCGGGAGCCGAGGGAGTGCAAGTATTTTCCGATGTCGATGAATTGCTGCGCGTGAGTGAGGCGCATCCACCAGAGTTACGGATCAGGGTTGGTGAGCGTGGTGGAAAAACGGTTGAGGGATGTGATTTGGGTAATTCGCCTTTTGACTTTACGCCAGAGGTGGTGAAGGGCAAGCGGATTTTTATGAGTACGACCAATGGCACAAGAGCGCTCCAAAAAATCCAAAATGCTAAGAGCGTTCTAGCTTGCGCGATGATTAATCTTGGCTCAGTGTTGAAATATCTGCGTGAAACTAAGCCTGAGATAGTCTGGATTGTCGGTTCTGGCTGGGAAGGTAGCTATTCGCTTGAGGATACGACTTGTGCTGGGGCGATCGCGGCTAATCTCGAAGATGAGGCGGATTTTGGTAATGATGAGGCGATCGCGGCGGCGGCGCTATACAAGGCTTGGAAAGGTGAAGTTGAGGATTTATTTTACCAAGCTAGTCATGGCAAGCGCTTGCTCAAACTTAATGGGGCAGAAGATATTGCCTATTGCGCCAAAATTGATGTTGTCGATGTTTTGCCAAAACAATCTAGTGCTGGTTTGCTAGTCGCAGCTTAAAATTAAAAAGTAAAGATATTAAGATCCCCGACTTTTTCTTTACGGTTGCAAATTATCTGCAACCGCAAAGAAAAAGTCGGGGATCTGTGCGTTTATAGTTTTTCATCAAAATCGTTGTAAATAGCAGTAAATTGGATAAGCTAAAAATTTTTTCCTTGCTGCCATGTCACCGACGCTATGTTCTCCTCCACTCATATCCACCTTGACAAAACAAGTGGCAAACATTCCTAGCTCGGTTGCAAAACTAGAACGCTTGACTCCTCCCCTAAAATGGGCTGGCGGTAAGCGATGGCTAGTGCCACATTTGCAGAATACTTGGCAAAAATATCGTAATTATCGTCTGGTAGAGCCATTTTGTGGCGGTTTGGCGATCGCACTGGGTTTACAGCCCAAACATGCCTTGCTCAATGACATCAATCCTCATGTGGTGAACTTCTATAAATGCTTACAAAAGGGATTGAAGCTAGATATTGAAGTTCAAAATGAGCGTGAATTTTACTATGTCCAGCGAGTGGAATTTAATCGTTTAATTCAATCTGGTGAAGCAAATACTGCTAAAGCTGCCCAGATTTTTTATTATCTTAATCGTACTGGCTATAATGGGCTGTGTCGGTTTAATCGTAGTGGTGGTTTTAATGTTCCCTTTGGTAGACACAAGACTATAAACTACACCAAGGATTTCGGAGATTACAAATCTACATTTACTGAATGGAAATTCATGAGTGTTGATTTTGCCAAACTTAAAATTGATACTAATGATTTGATCTATGCTGATCCGCCATACGATGTCGGGTTTCGCCAATATTCTAAAAATGGTTTTGAATGGTGCGAACAGGAACGTTTAGCAAATTGGTTAGCAAATCAAAATTGTCCTGCGATCGCGTCTAATCAAGCTACTCCTCGTATTCTGTCGCTATATCAAGATTTGGGTTTTCAAATTTATATACTCAATGCACCCAGACGGATTAGCTGCAATGGCGATCGCGTCCCTGCAAAAGAAATGCTTGCTTATCGGGGATTTGAAAAAGGGATAGAACTATCATGAGTCTTCGGAATACAGAAACTGGTGCAGTTTTAGAGCAAATGATTTTGCATTCCTTAATCTATGGTGGTTATCTTTCTCAATCACAGCAATATATTGGTAGTCGTCCGGGGGGAGGCAAACACAAAATTGATGTGGTGGCAAACCGAGGCGATCGCAATGTTTTGATTTCGCTTAAATGGCAACAGGTGGGTGGGACTGCTGAACAAAAGGTTCCTTTTGAGGTGATTTGTTTGATGGATGCGATGGCACAAAATCCCAATTATCAAAAAGCATATTTAGTTCTCGGCGGCGAAGGCTGGACTTTGCGAGAGTTCTACATCTCAGGTGACTTGCAACAATATATTCCCTACGGCGATCGCGTTGAGATTGTCACCCTTGAGCGATTTATCATGAAAGCTAATACAGGCAAGCTTTAAGCGTAAATATCCTGCCACATAAAAGTTACATCAAGGAAAGCAATCATAGAAAAAACATCGTTCTGTTCATAACGCTGCATCTTTTTATAGCCTAGCGCTGATGGTTGCGAATATCCTTCAATTACTCTTCTATTGATATCAAATAACCACATTTCAGGAATCCCCGCCACTGCGTAAAGTGGCATTTTGACTTCCCTATCATAAGCGATTGTGCTGTCTGCGACTTCGATAATTAATAAAATATCTGAAGGTATTGGTAGTGCATCTGCATAGAAGTCTTCACGCCGTTTGAGAATAACTAGATCGGGTTGTGGCTCTGAACCATTATCTAAAAGAATCGGGTTTTGCGACCAAATTTGGACTTTGCCTAACAAACGGCTAAAAAATAGCTCAGTTAAGCGAGTTACGCAAACCGCATGTTTTCTGCCGATAGGTGACATCTCTGCAATTTCTCCATTAATTAATTCGAGGCGATCGCCTTCCAAAAAAACACCAGCTTCATGCATCAGGTGATATTGCTCTGTTGTGAATTTGCGAGTAAGCAATTGAGCTTTCATAAAAATTAATTCTCATGACTATGAAACTAGATTAAAAACTAACATACTCCCTTCCCAGTATAAAAATAGACATTAAAACCCAAGAGTTAGCGTTGCGGCGCGAAGCGCCGCAACGTCTAATTTTTTACTGGGGAGGGAGTAGGCTATTGTGGCTTTGTCGCAACCCTAGCTCGATATAACAACTTTTCGCCTTGCATATAACCAACATAACGCACGATCGCGCTACCACCCTCTTCTAGTTGATCACTTCCTTCCATTAACTGATGCTTTTGCGGATCGTAAGCAACTTCTACACCAACAGAACCAATCATAGTAATCACCCATTTCTGCAAGAGCGCATCTAAAGGACGTAACAAGGGCAGAATATTTTTCGCTAGCATCTGCGGATTTTGTTGAGCAGCATGTGCTGCCGAAGGTAATTGCAAAAGTAAAGATTCTAACTGTTGGATCGTTTCTCGTTCAAATTGCGATCGCAGATCTTGTTTTTGATGTTCTAATTTTTGCTGCAAACGCTGATATTCTTCGCGCAAAGCGGCGATCGTTGTGCTTGCAGATTCTGGATTGCCAATAAATTTCGCGATCAATTCATTTACTTCGATTTGCAAAACTTCCGCTAACTTGGCTAAATCGCTATACCTCAAAGTTGCCGCGTTACCTTTGCGAAGCGTATCGATCGCCCGCCTTGATACACCTGCGCGATCGCTTAATACTTGAAAGCTAGATACACTAACTAGCTTCATGAGGGGACGTAATATTTCTGTGCGATCGCTCATAATTTTGTTCTAAATCTTGATCTGCTAAGTCAAATATTAAATCATAAAAACCTAAAAAGCTATGGCGCACGCTCCGCGTGCGCCATAGCTTTTTAGGTTTTAAAGTAACAGATCGGAATTTAAAGTTACAGTTAGGTCAGTATTAGGATTGACAGATGAAAGAGTGACGCTATCACGTCCTAAAAATAGACCGAGTAATGAGCCGATGCCTACACCACCAAGAATTTCTTCAGTGGCGATCGCTCGATCGCCTGTGACTGCAGAAATTGCGGCGGCGGCGGCGGCACCGAGAGCAGCATTTTTCGCAATAGTACCAACGCTCAAGCCACGATCAACTCTCTCAGTTGTGGTGACAACCTTAGAAGTTCCATTAATTGGGACTCTACGACCATCAGCAAACACGAGTTCACTGGCAAAAAACTGAGTGCCTCCTGATACAGTTCGCAATTCACCCACAACTTGAGTTCCAGCAGGAATAAAAATTGCACCTTGGGAATTAGCAATATTTCGTGCCACATTTAACACGAGTGGAACTTTTTCGTCAGGTCCAAGTAAAATCTTATCTTTAGAATACTGCACCGCAATTGAGTTGCCTGCGGGAATTCTGACTTGATTCTGAACTGGTGGATTGTTATTTGTCTGTCCGACAATGTAAGGTGAAGCGATCGCAGTCGCTTGTCCAGATCGCACCAACGATTGATAGATAAATGCAGCAACTTCAGCTCTAGTTGCCGATTGGTTAGGATTCAAGAACTGCGTATTGGGATAATTAACTACCAAACGATTCTCTGTCGCGGCTGCTACACTATTTTGAGCATAGTTAGGAATACTACCTGCATCAGAATAGGCTTGTAAAATTGTCGCAGGTGCTTGAGTAGCTGAATAATTTAAGCCATTAGCAAGCGAAACTAAAATCTGGACGCGAGGAATGTTTTGTGTAGGTTCAAAGAAATTACCTGGATAGCCAGCCATAAAACCAGTTGCGTATGACTTCTGAATAGCAGGTGCTGCCCAGTAGTTTGAAGGGACATCAACAAAAGTAACATCGCCACGCATAGGAGCTTTGTTTACAGCTTTGCTCAGCATTGCCGCAAATTGCGCTCTAGTCACAAGATCGTTGGGACGAAACCCTCCATCAGGAAAGCCTTTAATAATGTCTCTCGTTGCCAACTCTTGGATGAAAGTTTGCGCCCAATAACCTGTAGGCACATCATTAAACGTAGTCTGAGCAAAGACAGAATTTGCTCCGATCAAAGGCATTGCAGAGCTACCAATAAAGCTAATTGCAACAAGTAATGCAGTGCTAGAACGTTTAGTTTGATTTGTCATTTTGAGTTTTTCTCCTAATATACATTTGTGTATATGTTAGGGCAAGACTCTATATTTAGCCTAAATGTTCCTAAAACTTTGCAATAAAATTAGAGGCAATATTATGTGTTTTAATTAATGTTTGATTTGTTTGATTTGGTTGATTTAAATATATATTAAAACCTAGAATTTTTGACTATATCAAATTTATAATGTATTGAATACGGCTGTAAATGCACAAGCATAAAATAACTTACTTTCTATTTCTCAATTAAAAATCTTCGATTTTACAGACTACTGCGACAGGAAGTATAGAGAGATTTTATTTCAGCACGAAGCCCTGTAAAGCACTATAGACATTGCTATATGATAGATATAAACAGCTTGAAGCCATACAGTAAACCTTGACTAAGTTTCAATTTGACTCTATTCCCGATGCCCTTAACGACCTCAAATCTGGTCGTCTCATTGTCGTTGTCGATGATGAAAACCGTGAAAACGAAGGCGATTTGATTGGTGCAGCTCAGTTTGCTACGCCTGAAATGGTAAATTTTATGGCGGTCAAAGCGCGGGGTCTAATCTGTTTAGCGATGACAGGCGATCGCCTTGATCGTCTTGATTTACCATTGATGGTCGAACGCAACACCGACAGCCAACAAACTGCTTTCACTGTCAGTATTGACGCAGTAGAAGGTACATCAACAGGAATTTCGGCAGAAGATCGATCGCGCACAATCCAAGCGGCGATTAACCCGAATACAGCCCCTGACGATCTATGTCGTCCTGGACATATTTTTCCGCTCAGAGCAAAGGACGGCGGCGTACTCAAGCGAGCAGGACATACTGAGGCGGCGGTAGATTTGGCGCAAATGTCAGGGCTATATCCCGCAGGGGTGATTTGCGAGATCCAAAATGATAATGGCTCGATGGCGAGACTGCCTGAACTGATTGACTATGCCAAGTTACATAATCTCAAGCTCATCAGCATTGCTGACCTGATTAGCTATCGACTCGCTCACGATCGCTTTGTGCAACGAGAGGCGATCGCTAATTTGCCATCATTATTTGGTGATTTTAAGGTTTATGCCTATCGCAATAAAATCGATAACACAGAACATCTGGCGATCGTTAAAGGCGATTTACAAGACTTTGCCGACAAAGAAGTTTTAGTGCGTGTACATTCTGAATGTCTGACAGGTGACGCTTTGGGGTCACTGCGTTGTGATTGTCGGGGACAGTTGCAAAGCGCCTTAAAAATGATCGGGTTTGCCAATTGGGGTGTAGTCGTTTACTTACGCCAAGAAGGGCGCGGTATTGGCTTAATTAATAAGATTAAGGCTTATAACTTGCAAGATGGCGGCTTAGATACGGTCGAAGCTAACGAAAAGCTCGGATTTGGCGCAGATCTGCGTACCTACGGAGTTGGGGCGCAAATTTTGCACGATCTTGGTATTAAAAAAATGCGCTTGATTACGAATAATCCGCGTAAACTGGCGGGGCTTAAGGGCTTTGGTATTGAGGTAGTTGGGCGTTTGCCTCTACTAATCGAAACTAATGAATATAACTCTCGTTATCTGGAAACTAAGGCAGAAAAGCTCGGACATTTGCTCTTGCAGACTAAGTTAGTGACACTTGGTATTCGCTGGACAGATTATAAATCGCCAGATTATAAGTCTCCAGATTGGCTTGATCAACTGCGTGAAGTTGCTGCCGCTAACGATCTACTAATGCAAGAAGAGACATCTACTGCTTTCGCGAGTTTATTTGCCAATGCTGATACGCAAAATCCCGCCCTATCGAAACAAAATTTGCCTAATAAGCTCTCGATCGTGCATTTAGGTTTTGATCGCTCCAACGAAATTTCTGATGACTGGTACGAACAGC
>JBBRQX010000055.1:0-10380 GCA_038225745.1 Pseudanabaenales cyanobacterium
AAAGCTCCCTGAAAAAAGATGATCGAGGACACAATTATCGCCATCGCCAAATTGCTGTATAAAATTGCCCGCGCATATTGCCAGCCCGTCATTTGCGCCTTTGATTGCACGCCACTGAGACTAAAGATTAAGCTCTCGCAAGGATTTAAAATCCTGTCCAGTAATGTCTTTTGTCCTAAAAACACTCGTGCGATGTAGCCGCCAAAAAGCGGCGCGATCGCGACAATAATCACCAGCGTTATTGCAATTTGTATCCAACCTTGTAGCATGGTGGAAAATCCTATCTTTGTGTCAATGCAGTCTCAGATACTTGAGTAAGTGCATTATACAGGTACTTTTTAGGATGTTAGGTGATTTCTAGAAAAGAATATACCCGTGTAGCGCAAGCGTCTCGCTTGCATTATGCTCACGCAGGCAGGATGCCTGCGCTACAGCAGGTAATTTTATTTCTAGAAATCACCTTAACGGTGTTAACAAGGTATAATTTTGTGTCTGAAGAGTTCTCTTCTACGTGCATCTAGGTTCTCAGCCTTGTTAAGATTTCCTTAATTAATCAGTGTTTGGAATCTGTTTAGTTTGCGATCGCGAGTTATTGAAGTCTTTTGATGATTTGAGTAACTAGGCAAAAGAAACCTTAAAACCCAAAAAGCTGTAGCGCGCGCACAGCGTGCGCTACAGCTTTTTGGGTTTTGGGTTTCTTTTGCCCACTTACTTAGGAATTATTAGTCGCATCTTCCTGTATTCTTGGTTATTAACTTTTTAATAAATTTATAAATCAAGCGATCGCTATGCCTCAAGCGTATGTACTAGGACTGGGACAGTCGGGAATCTCTGCTGCAAAACTGCTCAAAGCCGATGGCTGGCAAGTGACAGTTAGTGATAGCAATGCTAGTCCCAGCCTAGAACAGCGCAAACAAGCTTTAGAATCGGAAGGTATCACAGTTGAACTGGGTAGATTTCCTGATTTTGGTAAATTAATCGAGATGGGGCAGAGTATCGATCTTGTTACCGTTAGTCCGGGTGTACCTTGGGATCGTGTTGAAGTCGAACAGGCGCGATCGCTTGGCATTGAAACCATTGGCGAGATCGAATTAGCATGGCGATACCTCAAGCATATTCCTTGGGTGGGCATCACAGGCACTAATGGCAAAACCACGGTCACGTCATTAACCACGGCGATTTTTCAGGCGGCGGGGCTGAAGGCGATCGCCTGTGGCAATATTGGCTTTCCTGCTTGCGAGATTGCTTTGCAAGTATTGCAGCAACAAATCCAGCCAGATTGGATTATTGCCGAATTAAGTAGCTATCAGATTGAGTCCGCGCAAACCGTTAAGCCCCAAATTGGCATCTGGACTACTTTTACCCCCGATCATCTCAATCGCCACTATACGCTTGATACTTATCGGAATATCAAGGCAAGTTTGATCGCTCGCTCCGCACATATCATCCTCAATGGTAACGATCCTTATTTGGAAAAATTTGGGGCGGCGATGTGGCCGAAAGCGATCTGGACAGGAGTTGATGGGCAAATTATTGAGGCGATCGCCGATGGCGCTTGTATTCAAAAAAGTTGGGTGAAGTTTCGCGGTGAGCCAGTTTTCCTAATTTCCCACTGGCAGCTTTTGGGTAAACATAATCGCCAAAACTTGTTAATGGCAGTGGCGGCAGCGAAGCTGGCAGGTATTGACTCTGAGCATATTGATCGCGCCATTTCTGAGTTTCAAGGCGTACCCCATCGACTCGAACATATTCGCTTTTACGAAGGAACTGCCTTTGTCAATGACAGTAAGGCAACTAACTATGATGCGGCAGAAGTGGGATTGCGAGCCGTGAAAGCACCCGTAATTTTGATCGCAGGTGGTGCGCCAAAACAAGGGGATGCTAAGGGCTGGTTAGAGCAAATTCATCAAAGGGCGATCGCTGTATTATTAATCGGTGAGGCGGCTCCATTATTTGCGAAGATGCTTGCAGACGAAGGCTTTAAAAATTATGAAATTGTCGATACTCTTGAGAGAGCCGTAAAACAAGCCGCCCATATCGCCCATAACCGCGCTCACAATCATCCTAGTCAGCCTCTGCCAACTGTGCTATTCTCCCCTGCATGTGCAAGCTTCGATCAG
This sequence comes from Pseudanabaenales cyanobacterium, assembly GCA_038225745.1. Lineage (GTDB taxonomy): Bacteria > Cyanobacteriota > Cyanobacteriia > Pseudanabaenales > Pseudanabaenaceae > Pseudanabaena. The sequence continues at coordinate 2,121 of JBBRQX010000055.1, forward strand.
TTTGCTAATTTTGAGCAACGCGGCGATCGCTTCCGCCAACTTTGTCAAGATCTCGGCTGAATACTCCCATGATCCCATCTTCCTTCCCAAAGAATATTTCTACTATCAATCTGTTCAAACAGCGAACTGTGCTGATTTGGGTAATTTTGGCGATGGCTTTAGTGGGACTAGTTGTGCGCTTGGTTTATTTGCAGGTTATCACATCACCCGAATTATTAGACAAAGCAAGGCGACAACAAATGTTCACGTTGCGCCCATTTATTCCTCGTCGCACGATTACCGATCGCAAGGGTGCAGTTTTAGCCTTGGATCGCCCTGTCTATACATTATTTGCTTACCCGAACCTGTTTAAAAAATCGAAGGAAAGTCAAAAAGAATCAGCGATCGAAGAAGTCGTCGCTAAGCTTGCCCCAATCCTCAATCGTCCACCTGACAAGCTTCTCAATGTCTTAACTCGTGATACAACTTCCATTCAAGTTGAGTATTGGCTATCAGAAGAAAATGCCGATCTGATTTACAACTTGCGACTTGATGGATTAGAGCTAATTCAACAGCGTCATCGTCTTTATCCCCAGCAAGATCTCGTTGCTGGAGTCCTTGGCTATGTGAATGTCGATCATCGTGGTCAAGCAGGAATTGAGCTTAGTCAAGAAAAATTATTAGCGCGTACCGATCAAACGCCAACAGTTGTTCAAGACGGAGCTGGGAAGTTAATTCCCAATCGGATTCCTGCGGGAATGATCAACAGCGATCGCACCAATTTGCAGATAACGATTGATTCTAGAATTCAGCGCACTGCAAGACAAGTTCTCAAGCAACAGATGGTTAAATTTAGTGCTAAGCGTGGCGCTGTGATTGTGATGGATGTTCGGGATGGCGGCTTACTCACACTAGTAACGGAACCAACTTACGACCCGAATCGTTATTACGATACTGATGTTAAGCTTTTCAAAAATTGGGCAGTTTCCGATCTCTACGAACCAGGTTCTACTTTTAAGCCGCTCAATGTAGCGATCGCCCTTGAAGCAGGAACAATCCAACCCGATACCGTCCTTAATGACGAAGGGGCTTTGACGATTGGCGGCTGGCCCGTAGCGAACTTTGACTACGAAAAAGTGGGTGCAGTTGGCCCCCTAAGCATCAGTCAAATTTTAGAGCGATCAAGTAATGTGGGCATGGTGCATATCATCCAAAGCATGAAGCCCTCGGTTTATTATGGTTGGCTAGAGCGGATCGGCTTAGGTGATATTTCGGGTATCGATCTTCCTTCTGAAACACCTAGCACTCTCAAGCCTCAAGAGCAGTTCCTTGAGTATGTGATTGAACCTGCTACGGCCTCTTTCGGTCAGGGCTTCTCGCTCACGGCGATTCAGATGGTGCAACTGCATGGAATTCTTGCAAGTGGAGGCAAATTACTCACACCTCATGTTGTTAAAGGACTGATTAATGAAGAAGGCGAAGAATATTATCAGCCGAAATTGCCTACGCCACGCCAGATTATTTCACCCGCGACGGCTCAACGTGTCGTAGAAATGATGACTAATGTGGTTGAGAAAGGAACAGGTAAACCTGCGCGGATTGCGGGTTATCGCATGGGCGGTAAAACTGGTACTGCTCAAAAAGCATTATCCACTGGCGGTGGTTATGCCGATACCAAAATTACTAGCTTTGCTGCCATCTTTCCATCTAAAGAGCCACGTTATGTGGTGCTAGCGGTGATTGATGAACCCATTGGTGATGATGCCTTTGGTTCTACCGTAGCGGCTCCGATCGTGAAAACTGTAATCGAAGAGATTATTGTCAGTGAAGGGATTCCACCAAGTCATCCTGAAGAAGTTACTTCCAAAATACCGACTCTTACTCTTCCCGATCCACAGCCCACGGCAACGCCATCACCTTCAGGATCGCAAGAGCCAACACCTGCGCCTACTACTCCGAGTTCTACCCCAAGACCATCTCGCGATCGCACCTAAAAAACTAAAAAGTAGAGAAGGCGCTTTGCGCCTCCTTTACTTTTTGGGCTAAAATTGAAATGCGATCTAATATATTTAGGAAATTGTAATGGCAAAGGTTGAGATTTATACGTGGCGGATGTGTCCTTTTTGTATTAGAGCAAAACATCTACTTGATAATAAGGGCGTAAAGTATACCGAGTATGTGATCGATGGTGATGATGCAGCGCGATCGCAAATGGTGGCAAGAGGTTCTGATGGTAAGCGCTCTGTGCCTCAAATTTTTATTAACGATCAACATATTGGCGGCTGTGATGCCGTTCACGATCTAGATCGTCAAGGTAAGCTCGAGCAATTGCTAGCTTAAAACCAACAAAGGCGGCGCATCGCGCTGCCTTTATTCGAGTATTAGAGATATTTTTCTATAGTGGCGCTAAACTCTTCATAGGTCTTGACTCCAATCACGCTCTCGACCAATTCTCCCTGTTTAAAAAACAGCACCGCAGGAATACTCTTAAGCCCAAATTCCTTAGCCAATGGTTTATTCGTGTCGATGTCTAGTTTCATAACTTTGGCGCGATCGCCATAGTTTTCTGCCAACTTGTCAATAGAGGGAGTGATCACTTTACAAGGACCGCACCAAGTGGCGGTACAATCCACAACGAGTAGAGGTGTATCTTTTCTCAAAGCTTCAAATTCAGTTTGATCTTGAATAAAAATGGCTGCATTCATATTTATTATTTATTAATGTTTTTTAAGTAGATAGACAAAAGAAAACTCAAAACCCAAAAAGCTGTGGCGCACGCGCAGAGTGCGCCACAGCTTTGATTTTATTTTTTATTACGTTTATATATTTAATTGAGAGATAGTTTAACAGAAGTTGGTATTGTTTTAGAAGGCTAGGTCATAGTATGGCAAATATAGAAGTTGTAGTTATTGGTGGCGGGGCGGCAGGTTTTTTTGGCGCAATCCATGCAGCGCAAGCATCGCATACGCGAGTAACCTTATTAGACGCAGGGCGGCAACCTCTGGCTAAAGTGAGGATTTCAGGCGGTGGGCGTTGCAATGTTACGCATCATTGCTTTGAAGCTTCGCAATTAGTCCAGAACTATCCCAGAGGTGGCAAGGCTTTACGCGGTGCATTTTCTCGTTTTCAGCCACTTGATGTGGTGCGATGGTTTAACACCGAAGGCGTGAAGTTAAAAACCGAAGCCGATGGCAGAATGTTTCCTATTACTGATGATTCGGAAACAATTGTAGAAGCGTTAATGTTTGCCGCCAAAAAAGCTGGCGTTTTTCTTCGCAATGATGTTTTAGTCCAAAAAATTGAACGTTTAGGCGATCGCAAATTTGATGTGATCCTTAAAAATGGTGAAAATATAATTTGCGATCGCCTGTTATTAGCGACAGGTAGTAGTCCATCAGGCTATGCGATCGCCAGATCTTTGGGACATGAACTAGAATCTCCTGTACCTTCGCTTTTTACATTTAATATTAAAGATTCTAAACTACATGAACTAGCAGGAGTGAGTGTAACTCCTGCCACTATTAAGCTTTTGACTTCATCACCAAACCCTGAAAAGAAGAAGTCTACTCAGAATCAATTAGAACAATCGGGCGCTTTGTTAATTACCCATTGGGGAATGAGTGGGCCAGCCGTTTTAAAGCTGTCAGCATGGGGAGCGCGAGAATTGTATGATTGTAATTATCAAGCAAAATTAGCCGTTAATTGGATACCTACGCTCAAAGCGGAAGCAGTTAAGCAAATTTTATTGAACGCGAAAGCGGATCAATCGAAAAAATTTATTTCTAATTATTGTCCAGTTGAGATCTCGTTGCGCCTATGGGAATATCTGCTAAATAAAGCGGAAGTGGAACTCGAAAAGCGTTGGGCAGATATTTCTAATAAGGCAATTCAGCAAATTGTGAATGTATTGACAGCTAGTGAATATGCGATCGCGGGTAAAGGTGTATTTAAGGAAGAATTTGTGACTTGTGGCGGGATTCGTTTGCAAGATGTTAATTTTCAGACGATGGAAAGTAAGCTTTGTGAAGGCTTATATTTTGCAGGAGAGATCCTAGATATTGATGGTGTGACGGGTGGTTTTAATTTCCAAAGTGCTTGGACTACTGCTTGGATTGCGTCTCAGGGCATAGGTAAATAAAACCCAAAAAGCGTGGCGCACGCCACAGCTTTTTGGGATACCTACTTGAATGCTTGCCAATCCTGATGTACTTGTTGGCTATATGTCTTAGCATATTCCATTACTTCAGTTTTCCATTTTGATTTACCAACAAAATCGATTAATTGATCAGCGATCGCCGATCCTTGTTGACCACTACTCCGCAAATGTGACCACGCCACCACGCAACCCAAAGATTGCATTAACGCTTCGGACTGCGGCAATTTATTATCCCATTTCTCGATTTTCAAGTGATCGGTTGGGCTTTGTGTGGACTGAAGCTCACGCAACACAAATGAATCCTTGTCAGTAGTCACTGAATGCAGGAAAGCGATCGGCATTGCTTGCGATCGCTTCTGAATTGAGACAATGCGATCGGCTTCACTTTTCCATTTTGGTTGTTCCCAAATGATATAGGGAGCAAGTGATGAAGGTAGAGATTTCTTGAGATCGAGAAGATAATTACCATCGGGTGAGCCTTTGCCTTCGACGAGCAAAACATAACGCTCAACGCCTAAACTTCCTTTGCCTGCGATGCGTTGGGCTACATCTAATAATTTAAAAAATTGAGGATTAGGTTGCTGAGCCGCAAAGACCTCCATGAATTTCTCCACTTTTTTCCTTTGCTGATCGGAAATCGGTTGCGACTTTTTGAAATCGATTTTTAGCGATCGCCTCTGCTTATCTAAAACCGTGCGTTCTTCGAGCAATTCTCGCCGCTTAACTTGATTTTTGCGAGACAGCAAATCTTCAATTACTGGAGGAGCCGTATCTTCGCCCATCCAATAGGCTTTGCCATCAGAAATAGTCTTCGTGTAAGAATTAAGAACTTGCCAACAGAGATTTTCGGCGACAGATTGTCCAACGGCGAAGGTTTCTGAAGCTACAAAAATACTAGCCAATAACCGTGCAATTTCCCAAGTACATGGAGCTAGTACTGCTTCGTCAAAATCATTAATATCAAAATAAACATGACGATTATCGGCTTTATAATTTCCAAAATTCTCAACATGCAGATCGCCACAAATCCAGACTAACGGCGCTTTTTTAAACCACGATTGAATCGGTAAATCTTCATAAAAAAGATGACAAGTAGCCCGAAAGAACACAAAGGGATTTTCTTCATCGGCACGCATGGCCGCGTATTTCTCTTTGAGCAAATCCTGATCTCGTGGTTGACTGAGATTGAATTTTTGAATGCGATCGCGAATATTTCGATTTATCATGAACAATACTTACAAATTAATGGATATAGCGATCGATTACTTAGATTAATTTAGCTTACTGATTTCTGTATACACATTCTCATTAACCAAACCCAACTAAGGATCGCTGGCAGGTGTGAGAAATAGTTGATCGTAAATGCGATGATTTCATCAGATAAATCTTGTTCTTCCTTACTTTTGGCTCAAAGTCTTCTCTCTTGCTAAGTAGGTAGGCATAATAAAACCCAAATCTCAAAAAGCTGTAGCGCACGCGCAACATGCGCTACAGCTTTTTGGGGTTTAAGGATTTTTATGCTTACCTACTTAGTAACGAAAAATTAAAGACAATTACCAACGAAGATTTCCCTTAATCCTAAAATCAAGACCAGTAGATCCAGTGCCTAACTGAGCCTCAATTGAAGCCGAACTACCTAAAATTAGATATTTTATCAAAACGCCATAAAGAGAAGATTGCTCACGACTGTCAACTCCTTCATTAATATCTCTAAAATTTTTAACGAACAGCCCAGCCGTAAATTCTGAATTTAAAGCTTGAGTGGCTTCAATCGACCAGTTGAGATTTTGATCATATTCTAAGCTTCCACGCAATCTCATTCCTCCCATCAGATCTAGTGATCCCTGCAAAAAAGTAAGTGTACGAAGATTTGATCCTTGAAGCACTAAACCAACTCCAGGGGTAAGAGAAAGATTCATAGTCGGCATCTGACGACCATAGGTGTAAGAAAATATTAAAGTTCCAGCATTACTATTGTTAATGGCACTATTCCAATTCAGTCGGATTACAGGAGAAGTACTAGTAACAGAAGTTGTCATTTTATTACTTTCATCCATCTCCGAAGAACTACTCGACCAACTCAAAATGGCATTTACAAAAGCCCCAAGAAACGGCTCAGCGTCACCAAAGTTATTGTTTGTTACATTGCCAGCTTTATTTGGCGCTAGGTTAAACCATAATCCTGAAGAAACTCCATAGTTAAAATTATCAACAGAACCTGTCCAATTAGCTTCAACGCTAGGCAGAGAGATATACCCCAAATACCTAGAAACTTTGCCAGTTTGTCGAGCATTCTGTGTTAGTTCAATACGATCAAATGCTAGTACTAATCTTTTGATACCTTGGGGAATAGTTGCAAATATAGGATCAGAAGAGTTGATGTTTTGTACAAATTGACGACCATCAGGAGCAGTTAAAACAATTTCTGAGGCGAAGGCTTGATTGGGCTGAAAACCAGTTTCAGAGCGAGGTATCGAGGCTCCAATAAAAGTTAATGGGCCAAAATCTTGAAAATTAGTGCGAAGCTCAGATACAACTGTATCGCCAAAGACGATATCACCAATATCTAGATCGATAAATTGAACAGTTCTTCGGTACAGCCCTGTTCTAATTTGAAATATGTCAGAACTTGTGGGTTGAATATTACTAGATATAGTGAGGTTCCCTGATACTTGTTCTAATGCAGTTGACAGATTGCTATAAAAGAGTGTGGAATTTAAACGTTGATTGATCTGTTGTCTTTGTTCAGAAGTTGCTGTTGTGGATAGAGAATTAAATTTAGCGAAGTTATCTCTTAATTGCTTGGCTTCGTCGATTTTTTCTTGAATATTATAAGGATCTATCGCTAAGAAAGCACTTCCCAGCATCATTCCCACCGTACTATTTAAACTCTGTGACCAATCGATCTTATTACGGTTAAAGGAATAGGTAAGTGATGCGCCAATATTTACAAATCGATTACTATAGCTAGCTTGTACTTCTTGTTTGTCATAGGTAATTAGGGACTGGTTTACAGGGCGGCTAGCGTATAGTCTTTCCCAAGCAAAGTCGGTTGTCTGGTTAGTAGTGCTAACAAGTGGAGGTCTAGCTCCAAAATCAGTCCAAAATAACGAGTTAAGGTAATAAAACTGCTTCTCTCCTTTTGTAAGATTAGGATTGGTCAAGATTTGTAAGAGGTCAAAATTGTCAAATCTCCCTCTTTGAAGGGTTTTTACTCCTGGTAAAGAACTGAAACCACCTAATTTAGATGCTTGAGAATTTGATGTCGCACTAAAAGCTAATCCCAGTGATTGTAAGCCACTAGGTGAGACTACAGAGCCTAAAGCTAATGGAATAGCACCATTATCAAAGAGAGCTTGAATGTTTACCGTCGGTAAGGATTGAATTACTTGAGGTGTATCGATAGCTTCTAAGTTACCAAAATTGTCTACTCCCCCTCGTGGACTATTGGTAGAACCAAGACCAATCAGCAATACATTTGGCTTAGTAAGATCGACTCCAGAATTAATACTAAGTCTGGGAGCATTTATTCCCGATGGATTAGTAGCTTCTACTACTGTTGATTGAACTGAGAGAGTCGAGGGATCTATATTATTTGTGATTAGCGGAAAATTTTCAGGTAGACTAGTAACAACTTGGTTGCCTGACAATGCACGAGAAAATATAATCCTTGAATCAAAGCTTGAGTCTTCTCCATTGCCTTGCCGTAATATTCCTGCTTGATACCCCTTAGTTTCGATTACAATTTGATTGCTTGGCAGTACCCAATAAAACTGATCAGGTTTTGGGAAGTAGCCATAGGTTAGCTTTATGATATTAGGATTTTTGCTGGCAAAGCGAATATCTGAATCTGAGTAGCTTTCTGAGTTACTGGGACTAAAGATAGTTGGCGAAAATGTAAGGCGATCGGTTGGATTGGTCAGCCAAGGATAACGAGCAGTAGTATTACTAATGGCAAAGTTAACAACCTCATTAATCTGCTCTGGTTTGAGATTAACATCGGGCTGAGGAGAAGTTTGCGGAGGTTCTTGAGGGGTTACGGGTAAGTTTTGCTGGATTTGATCAAGAATCTTACCTGGATCAATCGGAATATTTTGAGACAAAGATTGTCCAAAAGCATCATTT
>JBBRQX010000056.1:0-10359 GCA_038225745.1 Pseudanabaenales cyanobacterium
AATATGGACATAGTGCTTTTTATATAAAGTTATTTAAGCAAAAATTAACAAGATGTTTTGGATTTAAAACCAACCTGATTTGGTCAGGAATCCAAAAATATCCCTAATTAAACCAAATAGACCCCACCCACGCATTTGGAATTAACAAAGGATATTAATCCTGCAATTCAGCCCGTACATAAAGCTAACACTCAACATGGATTAGGGTTTGTAAATACTACTACCAACTAATGATTCAGTATTCTGAGAAATGGCCCTTACTGCCCGAAACATCCCAAATCGACAAAGCCCTGTCCCGAAAGCAAGACGCATTAATAATAAGGTCGGAACCTCGCGCAGTGACTTAATAAAACCAGTTATCCCAAATTTGACTAAACCCGATGGGCGGATAATCCCTTGCCAAATCGAATCAATCCAAGAAGGCAAAGTCTCAACAGTCCAGTCTGCTGTCGTTACTGCACCCTTAGCCAAACTAGTTTCAGTAAGAATCTCCGCAAAGCCTTCGATACTGGCGAAAGCAGGATGTGACCATTGATCGAGCAGTTGCTTCATGATTAGTTTTTCGATAAAGTTAAGGGGGTTATTGCGATCATCACGTTGATTCCAATCAGCGACCACTAGGATGCCATCAGGTTTTAGCACTCTCAATAATTCTTTAGCAAAAACTGCCTTGTCGGGCATATGTGGCCCCGCCTCAATACACCAGACCACATCAAAACTAGCGTCAGGAAATGATAGCGCCATCGCATCATCAACCTGAAATTTGGCTTTCATTTCAGGCGGTGTGAGTTCTGTGGCTCTCTTGACCTGCTGCGGACTGATCGTTACGGCGGTAACATCAAAGCCATAGTCCCTTGCCAAAATGCGGCTACTGCCGCCAATGCCACAGCCAACATCAAGTAACGTACTACCCTGAGCCACTTGATCTAAGCCGCCCCACTTCACCATTTCTCTAACAAAATCCACTTTGGCTTCCCGAAAATCCTTGGATTGGGCGGGAGTTCCATAATGTCCGAGATGAATATGATCGCCCCAATAAAATTCTAAAAGCCCATCCTGTGTCCACTCATCATAGGAGCGAGCGACAGAGTCCGATGACTGGTAAGGACGAGAGGCGATCGCATAAATTGCTATACCCAGCAGCGACAAGCCTAGGGTTAGTTCTGAGATGATTGAGAGATCCATGAATTATTAAATTTTTGATTAATACATATAGCTTATTGATATTGGTAAGCTGATCGGCATTTAAAATGTATACCAAGAACTAGAAGATGATTGTGCCGCGCGAAGCGCGGCACAATCATCTTGCAACTTAAAGGCATATCAGTTTAGCGGCGCTGAGCGCCGCCATCAATATCAACAGGCTATATATAAGTTTACTGTCTTCGATGAACTGACGTTAAGATATATGAAGATTTATTTATGAGAACTGCAAAATTTAAAAAAATATATTTCGTTTATAAATAGCTTTTAACTTAATTTTATTTGACTTTTAATTTATAACCTACCACTTAAATAATATGCAAACTCTAAGTTCTAACGCTGAGAAGACAATTACAACTGGTCATGTTAGCGATCGCATTCTTTACATTCGCCTCCCATGCAACCCGATCTTTCCGATTGGTGTCGTTTATTTGTCTGATCATGTACATAAGGTTGCGCCCGATGTGCAGCAAAATATTTTTGATTTAGGCACAGTGCCACCTCTTGATTTTTATGCAGCACTGGATCGAGCGATCGATAAATTTCAGCCAGATTTATTGGTTTTTTCATGGCGAGATATTCAGATTTATGCACCCGTGGGCGGACGTGGTGGCAACCCTCTACAAAATGCCTTTGAGTTTTACTATGCCAAAAATCCTTTCAAGAAATTGCGCGGCGCAGTAAATGGGCTGCGTCTGTTTACATCCTATTACAGCGAACTTTGGCGCAACTCAAACTTAATCAAACGTGGTTTAAGTCGAGCGCGGCGCTATCACCCCGAAGCTAGAGCCGTGATTGGCGGTGGCGCGGTCAGCGTATTTTATGAACAGTTGGCAAGCATTTTACCTAAAGGAACAATTGTATCTGTCGGTGAAGGCGAATCTTTGTTGGAGCGCTTAGTGCAGGGTCGAGAAATTGACAGCGATCGCTGCTATGTAGTGGGAGAGACGACACCACGCGATCGCCTGATCCATGAGCAACCTGCACCGATTGAAAAAAGTGCTTGCAATTACGAGTACATCGAATCGATTTGGGAAGATTTTAATTACTATTTTCGCGATCGGGACTTTTATATCGGTGTGCAAACCAAGCGAGGCTGTCCCCATAATTGTTGCTACTGCATCTATACCGTGATCGAAGGGAAGCAAGTTCGCATTAATCCCACTGATGAAGTGATCAAAGAGATGCGATCGCTTTACGATCGCGGTGTTCGCAATTTTTGGTTTACCGATGCTCAGTTTATTCCTGCCAAAAAATTTATTGATGATGCAGTAGAACTTCTCGAAAAAGTTAAAGCATCAGGCATGACCGATATCCATTGGGCAGCATATATTCGGGCGGACAATCTCACACCCTATCTCTGTCAGCTAATGGTTGAGACAGGAATGAGCTATTTTGAGATCGGCATTACTAGCGGATCTCAAGAACTGGTTCGCAAAATGCGAATGGGTTATAACCTCAAGTCGGTTTTACAAAACTGTCGCGATCTTCGAGCCGCAGGTTTCAATGAGTTGGTATCGGTCAACTATTCCTTTAATGTCATCGATGAAACCTTAGAAACAGTGCGCCAAACGATCGCCTATCATCGTGAATTGGAAGCTATCTTCGGTGCTGACAAAGTAGAACCCGCGATCTTCTTTATTGGCTTGCAACCCCATACCCATTTAGAAGATTACGCTTTTAAAAACAACATTCTCAAGAAAGGCTATAACCCAATGAGCATGATGCCTTGGACTGCCAAAAAACTACTCTGGAACCCTGAGCCTCTAGGTGCTTTCTTTGGAGAAGTTTGTTTGGAAGCATGGAAACGTGATGATGATGACTTCGGGCGCACAGTGATGAATATTTTAGAAGAACGTCTTGGACGCGCACCACTAGAAGAAGCTCTATCGGCTCCGATGAAAGGGCTGGTTGGTGTATAATTGGCAAACCAAAATCTTACTTTATTAGGAAAATCATGGAGTTGTAGTAATGTCAAATGGTTGATATCGATGCATCAGTCAATAATCAGTCGGCATTAGCCAAACTGCTTTGTGGAAATATAGTTGCTAGTGGAGGTGAGATTTATGAGGTGTTAAGTTATTTATCCACATCAATTGATAATGTTGTCAACGAGCTTGAAACGCTAGAATCTATGAGTTCTAACCAAATTTCATTGTATGCTCCTTTTTTAGGAAGAAGCATACTTGAATTAGGATGTACGGCTTTGATTGCACGACTCGATCCTTTTAGAGTTCTCCTGCTTAGGAAACATCAAATGCAGCCTGATTATGACAGGAGTAAGTCGAATAAGTCGTCCATCCGTTGGCAGGGTGATGTTTTGGCTGATAAAGTAGCCAATCTTTGGAGTGATAAATCACTCCAAAACCATACTAGAGGGTTGCTCGGTGACTACTATAAAGATGTAATATGGGAGCCTAATTTTAATAATCTATTGGATTCGATTCAAGATGTAAATGGAGATATATGGATAGAAGATCTTAGACAAAAGACTTTTGAAAGATTTTATAATGAGAGTCTTAACGATTTTTCAAGTCTGTATTCTGAATTGTCAAAAGGAATACATCATGAACTAGTAATTCCACTAAGTTCAACCTTTGATCAGGAAACAACTAGAGAACTTATAAAGAAAACTGTTCGTAATATTGCCAACTTTGGATTGTTTGTCTCTGTACTCAGTCATACACTCAATAAACTTGATGTTGAAGAAGCGATCGCCACTTATAAAGAAATTCAAGAAATGGGAGTTTTTTAATGGTCATGATTAATGATATTTCCGAGAATACACCATTAAATGCATTGTTTACATTAGCCGCAGAGGATTGTTCTGCTGAAGAGTTTGAACAATTTCATTATTTTTCAAAACAGGAGCGGCGCTTTATTTCAAGCCTGATTGCTCATGGACCAGTGCTGTTAAAAGGTGCGCGAGGTAGCGGCAAAAGTGCCTTGATGATCGAGGCTTCAAGAAGAATGTATCCTCAAAATCCACAAAGTTCTTCGCTGGGAATTTACATTAGCCTCCGTCGCCTTGAATTGCTCAGGAACGAAGGTGCGGAGTATGAAAGAATATTGTGTCAGCTCATAATTGATACCGTGAGTGACAGAGTAGGTAATCTCTTTGAGTTCGATGCTTTACCAAATATAACATCACTTCAGAAAGAATTATCTAATTTATCGATCGCGTCTAGAAGACGAATTGTGATCTTGTTTGATGATGCCGCGCATATTGGGAGAGAAGCTCCACTTCACGAATTTTTTGATATATTTCGGACTTTATCGAGTAGTATCATATCGTGCAAGGCTGCGATTTATCCTGGAGTTACTAAGTTTGGGAATAGGTTTGATGTCTATAATGATGCTACTGTGATTGATGTTTCAAGGAATGATGAACTAGAGGAATACAATACCAATTTTTCTCAAATAATCAGAAAGCGATTTCCCAGTGGAATTTCTGAAGAGTCTTTTTTTGGTCAATTCACTTTAGAAAATGTTGCTGGTTTGATAGGAAGGGCTGTCCTTGGTAACATGAGAGGTTTTATATTCGCTTGGAATAATTTGTCTGAAAACTGTGGGGAAGATAAAATCAGTTTAGCGCACATAACAAAGACATTGATTGACCTTGCCAGTAACTATTATTGGCCGTTAATTGAAGAGCTTAAGCCAAAGCTTGGAATCTATGCACCGATGATCGATCCCGCAATAGAGATTGCGGAATTAATATTTCAACAAGCTGGTGAGCAAGACAGGCAAAATGCACTTGTTTTAAGGGAGATCGTCCAACGTCTATCGAAGCCATTGGAAATACTTGAATATACTGGATTTATTTCCATCCGAGATGTTTCACGAGCTATGAAATCTAGAGGAAGAGGAACAAGATATAGCTTAAATTTATGTACATTACTAGAAAAAACTCGTGGAGCGAGAGTCACTAATGAAATTTATACTAAGTGGTTAAATGAGAACAACGAAAAAAACGAACCTCTAGAATTACACAAAACTAGCGAATTGTTTAAAATTACATTACCTCCATTACTTGATGATGGTGAAATTCTAATATTGAGAGCAGATATTAGCGACCTAAAGAAATCGAAAGCATATCCTTACGGACTCACACAGTATCAAATTGACATATTAAAATTTGCCAATTACAGCACTGTAGCTACACTAGCAGGATCTACTGATGAGTCTTTGTTAAGTGTTGCTGGCATTGGGCCAGAAATTTTAAAGCGAATTAAGAGTACTGTGGCTCAAGCTATCTGGATGTAATTAAAATTCATATTTTGCTAAGGAAATGAGATTACGGTTCAACAAACTCCTCACACACCAGTTTCAAAAAAAGTATCTATGGTTGATTTCGATTGTGGCGATCGCCTGTTTATCAAGAGAACTAGAACTCAACAGTGAAGTTACTCACTATGTCCAAATTGTTGGGATTGGCTTGAGTTTATTGTTTCTATTTAAAGGAATCATCACTGATATCGATCAGAGTCGCGCCTCTGGAAAGCTTAGAGCAGAATCATTAATCACCGAAAATATTCTCAATGCACCTAAACTTTCAATCCTGCAAAGATTTCAGAGATTAGAGGAAATGCTTTCCACTGAGTCTAGTCTGAAAACATAATTGTTCATCCACTCTTCTGAAACTGCCTTCTACAGAGCGTTTTAGATCGAATATGAAACAAAAAAGCCCTGCTCAGCAGGGCTTTTTTGTTTAAGAGGGATCTTTGCTCCTACTTTTTAAGATTTAGCTAATCCACTCAGGAATTGCTTCTTCTTTGGTATTAGTGCGACGCTCAAGGGTTTCGCGCTCGAACTTCATGTGGATGGCGCGATTTTGCTCGCCATCTGCCGCGACTGCAAAAATCGGATAGTCTTGGATACCATCTTGAAAAGAAGTGTGGAAGCGGAATGTTCCGTCAGCATTGAGCTTGACTGGGCGACCACCAATCGTGACCAAAGCATCAGGCTCGGTTGCACCGTAAACGATCAACTCTGCATCAGCAACCAACCAGAACTGACGCGGACGGATTGGGGATTCGCTAGAGAAGAAGCTGTAGCTGGACATACCGATGCCAGAGTAATTAATACCGCTAGCACTGATTGCGCCTGCCGCTCCTGCAAATAAGCCCGCGCCAGATGCAAAGGCATAGGAACTAATCGAATCAGGAATCATGCCAATTCCCGACTGATTTTGCATGGAACCGTAGAGAGGAGCAGAAATTTTGGGGATTTCAGCTTCACGGGCAACATTGAAGATCTCATCGTAGGAATCGTCGCTTGCGGTTTCTTCGATCGCAGGATCAACTTTCTTCGCAGGAGGAACCAAAGTGAAGAAGGTTTGACCTTTGAGGGTTTGATCCCAAGGCACAGTAATAAAGCTGTCTTCTACCCATTCTGATGGGAATACAGGTGGGACATGCACAACTTTGGAGCGGGTCAAGACTAACCAACGACCATCGGCGCAGCGATATCCAAGCTCTGCTACATAGTCGCGATCGCTAATGGGGATCGGTAAATACCATTCGCGGGCGAGTTCGTCGCTGTTGTACTCCTGCAAGTTATTGGGAGTTTGGTAGTCTAAGTTGACATCAGTGGCATCGTATAAACGTAGCGCCAACTGCTGTCCACCTTGACGACGCAATTCTTCTTTTTGAGAACTGGGTACATCCCAATATACATAAGCCCATTGGGGATCGCGAGGTAGTAAAACAATGCGACTCTCACCATAACCACTGGGCAGATCGCCAATACTCTTATCAATGGCGGCAAGCGGCTCTAGGTTTTCTTCTGTCTCTTCACTACCAACATTAAACTTTGATGCTTCCACGATTTCTTGTATCTCCAAGTTACTACGATCTGTTTGGGATGAGACAATACCTTGAGCCGAAAGAATAGTCTGAATATCATCTAGTAGCTGAGATTTTCGCATTCGACTGTAACGAGAAATCTCTAGCTCTGCTGCTACTTTACGAAGTTGACGCAAGGTCATTTCTTCTAGGGGAGGACGTTCCCTCGCCATACAATTAGCCTCCAACTGCTTTTAATGATGTTTAACTTTAGTTTCAGTGAACTAAGGCATCGGTCTGTAGCTTGGTACATTCTGCCAAATTTTTGGAGCAGATCAATGGCTGAAAGGGCTATCTTCTAATGGTTGAGATGAGTTTATGAGGCATTTAAAGTATAAATACTTAGCTAAAACCAAACACCTGTAATTGTTGTGGCGATCGCGCTAGTAATCTTAAGCGGGGATCATAATGTCATGGTTCTGTGACATTATGATCCCCTTGGATAATGGGGGAGGTTGTCCGAAAAGTCATAAGATTACAGAGACAACAAATATGTGTATATATTTTTATTAATTTATAAATTATGAAGGCAGAATACGAGTCTTTACTTAAGTTCTTGAAAGCTTTACAAGTCTCTTTACAAGGCTTATTTCGTGCAGCGATCGCTGTTGCACTGGTGACATTAATCGTAATTGGCGGTTTTGCACCAGAGGCAAACGCTGCACTGTTTACCAAAAAAAGTGAAGCATTATCTACCAAAGAAACTCAGGCTCTTGTCAACGCAGGTTTGACAGGTAATTACAGCGCTGATACAACCGATACGATTAAAACTATGCGCGAAGCGATCAATCTTCCAGAAAATGCTGATAATCGTATTGCCGTCAAGACTGCGGCAAGATACAAGATCAATGCTTATATATCGCGTTATCGAGCCGATCGCGAAAATGGTGGCTTGTATTCTTATACAACGATGTCCACGGCGTTAAATACTTTGGCAGGATACTATAACGGCTCAATGAAGCGCGCAGTTCCTACAAAAACACGCGATCGCCTATCACAAGAGCTTAACCGTGCCGAAACTGCACTTGCACAAGGTCGTTAGTTTTCTTTTCAGGGAACTGCACGAAGTGCAGTTCCCTAAAAGCGTATCAGTAGCTTGAGGACAACGAACATTGGCAACAATATACGAGGCGCTTCATCAAGATCCGCAAACCTATGAGTTTGTCGAAGAGTTGCACCAAACCGATGCTAAGGAATTTTGGCATCGGGCGATCGCGGTTCTTCATCAATTTTCAATGCAAAGGCCGCTCAAAGGGTTGTTGCTAACGCATCATCCTTACATTTTTGCAAAAGCTGCGTTTCGTGAGACAGAGTTGCAAACTTGGGTATTTACCACCAGTAAATCTTCACTATTCCCGACAGGAACTTTACCGATTGGCGATACCCAAGTTGTCACAATCCCTAAATCTGATTTACTTAGTCAGGAATGGATATGTGTTTTAATTACAGAAACTTTTAGCGCTTTAGTCGTCTCCTCCGCAAAAAATCATAGCTGTGTCTGGTCATTACATCCCCTCGCCATTCAAGCTGCGATCGCGGTACTTTTACCGCGCATTCGCCGCACTGAGCAACAAGCTTTGTTGCAAACTAAGCTGCAACAGTTTCCCCTAGACTTGCCACCTTATCAAATCATGGCAAGATTTGGCGCGATTTTGATGGCGCAAAGTTCGATTCATCAAGAGTTGCCGATTCCTGAAATTCAAGAAGTCGATATTATCAAAGCGATTACCCATGAGGTACGCACACCGCTCACCACGATAAGGATGTTGGTGCGATCGCTAAAACGTCGCAAGGATATATCCGCAGAAGTAAAAACGCGATTGGATCGAGTTGATGCTGAATGTACAGAACAAATTGAAAGATTTAATTTGATTTTTGAAGCAGCCCAACTCGATAGTTATCCAATTATGTTGGAAGCAACCCAAATCGAAGAAATTTTGAGTGATGGATTTATGCGTTGGCAAGAACACGCAGGGCGGCGACAAATTTCTCTAGAAATGATTTTACCGACGGAAATCCCTGCAATTTCCAGTAATGCTTTACTTCTATCTCAAATTCTCAATGGCTTAGTTGATCGCCTAGTTCGCAGTTTTCCGCCCGATAGTCATATTCAATTAATTCTTACGAGTGCAGGTGAATATCTGAAATTACAGTTTCAATCACAAGTAACACGACAAGGCGGTGGCGATTTGCCATTACTAAAGGCAGTCGGTCAATGGCTAATGCTCCAACCTGAAACAGGTACATTAAGCCTGAGCTTGCCAACTACAAAAACCTTGCTAAAAGCACTAGGCGGTAAACTTACAGTAAGGATGCATTCGACAAGTGCTGCCTACGATGGCGAAATTCTGACCATCTTTTTACCATTTTATTGATCTTGTCGGGCTTCTCGCATTATTTCCTACTCACTATTAGATGGTGCGGCGCTTCGCGCCGCACCATCTAATTTTTGGGTTTTTAATGTCTATTTTTCTACTGGCAAGGGAGTATTATGAACATATAGTCAAAGCCATAGAAAAAAGTTTAAAGAAAATATGCAGCCAATCATTTTTCCAGGTTCTGCGGTGCGGGTTATCAATGAAGGTGATACCTATTATGGATTTCAGGGACAAGTGCAACGGTTAACCGATGATCGTATTGCTGTGATTTTTAGCGGTGGCAACTGGGAAAAGCTTGTTTCATTTCGTGCATCCGAGTTAGAAGTGATCGATACGACTGTTAGCTCTAAGGCGAAGAAAAAATAACTGTGACAAATTTACCGACTCCAGATAAGTCAACAGGTAAATCTTCAGTTAATCCGTCTGGCGATTTTAGTCAAATGGGGCATTCTGTGGCGACATTGATTGTTCGCAGCGCGGTTTTGAGCGTGAGTGCGATCGCGGGTATTTCTATGGGCTTAGCGATCGCCTTTATGCGACCAGACTTAGTATGGCAACCCTCCTTTAGCTTTCTAAATTACAAAAAGCAGCAATTTACTCTTTCTGCTGATGCCTTATTTGTTCCAAATAAGGCAAGCATTCGACACGAAAGTTTTCGATTGCTTGATGTAGTTGCCGCGCTATTACCATTAGAAAAAGGTAAACGGGTACGAATTAACGGTCACATGGATTTGAGCAATACGCAGGATGAGCTAACTCTGTCCTATTTACGCGCTTCGGCGGTTAAAGATTATTTGGCAAGAGTGCGTGGCGAACAAACCTATTATTGGATGGTGATTGGTTATGGGGCTAGTCGTCCTTTAGCTAACAGTGCTGGTGACGGTAACAGCAAAAGTAACCGCCGCATTGAGATTTTTGTGGACGATTAAAAT
>JBBRQX010000057.1:0-10277 GCA_038225745.1 Pseudanabaenales cyanobacterium
TGTTATTTTTTGCGCTGCATCTTTAACTGTCGCTCTGATTTCATCGCTGAAAATCACTCTCTTAATCCTATATAAATTGAAAACAAGAATTTTATATCCCTATTTCTATAATCTTTGGTATCTTATTTCTTCGCAAGCCCCTAATGTCCCTTCAACTCATCTCACCATTCCTAGATTTAGTGACTTACCTCCGACACACATTAGGAAGCTTCAGCCAGATCGTTCTCAACTCCTGAGAAGGACGCTGTACTGATAGAATCTCTCGCATCGCATCCACATACAAACCCTGCGAAACCAAATACTGCGATCGCCTTTGCGTCCATTCCTCCATACTCACCCATTTTTGCATTGACCGAATTTTAGTATTTAGATTATCCAAATCAATAGCAACGCGATCACGTTCTGATGAATCGAGAACTTGAAAAGGAATCTGCAAAGTTGGCTTAGTCTCATTGACAGCAAAGCGATTAAAAATCCACCATTCATAACGCGCACCCGTCATCAAAGGCGTGCCTGTATAAAGCAATTGACGCGCCTCTCGGTTTATGACCTGTCCCCATAGCGGCACATCACTACCTGCCGCATGAACTTCTATTTTCCCGATCGCACCATCCCAGACAAACAACAAGCGATCGCTAGATACGAGTTCTATTTCATTCTTAACGAGTCGTGGCGAAATCGCACAAAACTCACCTCGACCACCGAGCGGCGGCTTCGGGCGTTGAGCAATATTTTTCCAGAGATCGTCCCAAGCAGAAGCTTTGACAGCATCGGTCAGAATCGCGCAAGGCGAAATCACGATCGCTGCCAATATTCCACAACACCATTGCCAATTAACGCGCACCATGAGACTTTCTCCTCAAAATAGAGCCAATACAGATCCAAAATGTTAGTGAAGGTAATAGCCAAGGCAGCAATACCAAACCAGAAATATACCATTGCCAGCTTGCTAGCCCATAGATCGCATTGCTAGCCACTAGACTAATGATCCAACGACTTCGAAAGCGATCGCGTTTTAGATAGATAAATGTGATCGTTCTACCTAATACCAATGCGATCGCCATCATCCAAATATCGGGAATAGGAACTACTAGATGTCGCGATAGAAAATGATCCACCGTATAGGCATGGGCTTCTGCACCAACAAATACATAGGGAACTGTCGCACTAGCTGGATATTTCTCGCGCCAATAGGCGATCGCCATCGGCACAGAGAAGTTATCCTGTCCTTCGCGATCGACTCCTGCTTGCCTATAACCTCCAGGAGCAATAATCACAATGGGATAGGAGGATGGAGACTTAAGATCGAAGTCATTGCTCAGTAATTGCTTAGCCGTAATTGTTTGAAATACGTGATCGGGCGGAATCGAAAAATCGAGAATTGGTTGCAACCAAAGCTGATCGAATTTTTGCGAGAAGTTATAAATTGCTGGCAAGCGGAGGCGATGTAAATAGGAAGGTAAACATTTGCCCTCATCCCCCAACCCCTTCTCCCTAGGGAGAAGGGTAGCAATATTCTTGTTCCCCTCTCCCTCAGGGAGAGGGGCTAGGGGTGAGGGTCTTAGAGATTTCACATCCAGAGATTCCATTAATTGAGTTCGCAGATCGCGGCGATTGTCTAGGCTGGGCTGAGGCAGGCTAGCATCATTACTGAAAGACGCCGCCGAGGCTAGGGCGAGTAGATAGGCAAAGGGACAGCGATCGCTACAACGCACACGATCAGGTAAAAGTTCCATGTACCAAGGTGGCACATTTATATAGCCGCGCATGGTGTAATGGGGATTAACTACCGATGGGGTGAGCGTCATTTCATTAGTGACTACCCAAGGATTTGTACCTTGCACTGTCGCAAAAACTATCCAGATTCCGCGTTGGACTGCTCGCTCGGTGGCTTGTCGCAATTGCACATCTTCATCAGGGGCTTCTTGCATCGTGCTATCGATTAAGTAATCGATACCGATCGCCTTTGGTTGCAATTTCTGTACCTGATCGAGAACCTTGGCAAGGTAGCGGCGATCGAGAATGTTCTTCTTACGTCCATCTAAATCCTGAATTGAAGCTTCATCGATTTGTACTAATAGAACAGATGGTTTGGCGATCGCAACTTGCCCCGTGACATCGCGATAGATCGCTTGTGACCAGACACGGCGCTCGCGCAAAAAATCTTGAACGGGATACCAGAGACTGATTGCTGCTAGAGTACTGATAGCGATCGCCTCTAGAGGTGAAGGTAGCCATTGTTTAAGACTCTTGCGCCAATTTTGAGGTGGGAGACAAAAAGGAACAGATTCAGGATGACAAAAAAGCGAAGGGATTAGATAAGCTGATGGATAGGTGAGATTTTTTTCTAATTTGAGATGTTGGTAAGCAATCAGCAATGCCTCGCGAATATCTTTTCCAGTCGCGAAGCTGGGTAGAAACCGCGCTAGAAATTCCTGAGCAACTTGATTGTGAATTGGTTCGCGCATTACGGCGACTTGACTCAATCCTAGATCGATCAGCGCTTCCGCAAGGCTCAAACCATTACAGGAATTGAACAGTGCAAACTGTAAACCTCTAGTTTTCGCCAGCAATAATTGCGGCGCAATTTCACTCAGGAAAATCGATTGATTGGGCGCAATGCCTAGCTCTCCGCCAGAGATGGAACTTTCATTACTATGTCCTGCAAAAAAGAGAATATCCCAACCCCGTTCATCAGCGATCGCAAGCCGAATTTGCTCTTTCAGATCGTCATTGTCTTTACCTGCTTGCCAACCGACAAAGCTAATTTCGGCAACTTTAGCAAGCGATCGCAAAGCTACGCGATCGGCTTGAAAGTCCAATCCCGTATCGTCGCCTAAAATTGCTAGCACTCGCAATTTGCCCTGTCGGGTTCTTTGGGTCACTTCCGCCCGAATATTTGCAGGCGATCTCGAAATGCGAATGGGTTTAGCGATCGCTAGAGCCGTCGTAATTTCCCACGTCTCCCAAGGAAATCGCGCTAGTTCCAAAGTATCGCAGGTGAGAAATATATCGATCGGTGATGGATTGTTTTGTTGAACCGCAGCCTTAGCAATCTCTCCTCTAATCGGAACTAATTCTGCACTATTCAGCCAATAATGGAACTCTGCCAGAAATTGAGCCTCCGCTTGGACGAGGCTTGCCCGCCAATCGATCGCTAAGGTGGGAATGCTACCGCTCCCCTTGACTTTAGCGCGTAATCCTGATTTATAAAAATTTAGATAGGTTTGTTGCCAAGTTTGATAGAGCGATGTCAGAGTTTCTGGAAATATCAAACGCGCTGACAGTTGTTGACCTTTTCCCCATGTCAAATCAAATAAGCATTGGCGATCTATATTCCAGATCTTGAGGTTATAACGCATAGGATTTTACTCAGCTTGCAGTTGAGATTGGAATGCAAAGGGCGGTAGCGATCGCCTTGTGCCATCGGCAAGCATCGCCGTCACTAAAAAACGTTCTTCTGGCGTTCCTTCCACTTCTGCAAAAAGATACGCGCCTTGCGGTTCTAATTGTCTTTCGACGAGTACGCCAGTAATATCGGAGATTTGCAATATTAAACCTTGAGGTAAAGACGCATTATTTGCCGAGCCGACAATTGCTAGCAGTGACCAAGTAATCTCACCATCAGGCGATCGCTCTGAACCAATTTCCACATAAAGTCGTAAAGAAAAATCCCCAACTTCAAAATCCTGATAAGCAGTACGGGCGTTATTGGGAAGTCGCAAACCCGTCCGAGCGATCGCGGTTAGGATTGTTTCTAGTTCGGTAAATGGAGAACGACTAGTAGTTGCGCCATTAATTGACCCAGATGAACGTAAACCCGATGCACTAGCCACTGGCGGTAGTAATACCCAAGTGAGATCGTTTACTAGCGATTGCCATTCTTCTTGTAACCACACTGCTGTATTGATCGCAGGTTGGGTCAAAAGTTGTAACCATGAATGGCGATCGCTACTGACTTCAGGTGTTGTACTAGGTAATCCGATCGCAGAGGGAGAGGCACAACGCCATTGCAGCAGCATATTATCACAATCTTCATCAAACCATGTTAACGGTATGGAGTAATTCCAATCAGCACCAAGGTTAAGCGTAGACTGATTAGCCATGAGCGTATCAGCGCGTAACCATCCTTTCACGATCGCCTGTTCTTGTTCTTCATAAAGTTCTACAAGAACATAAAAATGCGGTGCAAATTCAGCGGTTTCCACCAAAATTCTTGACAGTGAAACAGACTCGCTCGGTTCGCTATCAATAGGAATTAGGCATACTCGAAACTGATTAACCGTAATGCCATATGCCGCCGCGATCGCTCCTGATTGGCTGGGATTGAAAACCGACGCATTCTGGCGATCGCATTGAACATCAGGGGCGCGGTCTTGTAACCACGACTCAAAAGCAAACAGGGCTAGAGCATTGAAATAGGCTTGCCATTGTTGCGATCGCTCATTTACGCGATCGCTCAAGTTCGCCGCCTCTTGTAGTTTGCTAGGTTCTAAAGCGATCGCTTCGGTAATGGATGATTCAAAATCGTTCATTAAGGCATTTAATTCTTCTGTAATATAAGTCATTGGATAACTCCGATTATCTAAATGTAAATTATCTCTTCGTTTAAGTCTATTCGCCCCCTAAATCCCCCAATTCTGGGGGGCTTTGAAAGACTGTAATTTTCTTGTCCCCCCAGAATTGGGGGCTAGGGGGCAAACAATATTGGCGTTTAATTGAAAATTTAGTCTATCCACTTCTCAAACCCTCTCTAAATTATCTAAATACAAACAAAGACGATGGGCAAACAGCGTCTCGGTACTGTGGCTTTTGACAGTTTTTGCTTCGCTTTCGGCATCGCGTAGCAGCAGATCGATTTGCTCCGTGAGGGCAGTGGCGATTTCACTATCAAGGGCGATTAAACGCTCTATGTCAATATGTTCAGCCGCAAGATCTCGTACTTTAGATTGCAATGTTTGCAGCAGATAATGACGGACATCGGCGCGAAACTCTTTCAGTTTCAATAAGCGTGTTACTTCAAATTGTGCTTTTAAGCCCACTTGAGCCGCAATTTCTCCCATCGTCATTCCTTCACAATGGAACAACCGCAAAGCGAGCGCAAAAATCTTTACTCTCTGTTGTGCTTTTACTGTTTTTCCTTGCAGTCGGACAGCGATCGCCCGCTCAAACGCTCTATCCAGAGCCGCCAGTAACTGTTGACGATAATTTTTTAAGAATTTAGTTTGTCCAGATATTTCTTCGTCAGGCTCAGCGATCGCGATGGCTTCGACAATCGGTTTAGTGCTAGGAGCATCTAGGGAAGTCGTGGGCAAATTGCCTCTGGCATGAACACGATGTTGACGTAGGAGTTGAGCGAGTGCTTGTAAACGGTTGAGAATGACCTCGGGGGCGATCGCATCTCCTTTTAGTTGTTGAGCAATTTGTTTCAGTTGCTCAATCGTAGGCGGCTGACATGCTCCTAAAGCGCGTCCTTGTTGGCGTTGGCGCAGACGTTCTTGGCGATAAATAGCGTGATAACTTTCTAACAATGTGATCGCTGATGCAATTTCTCTAGTGGTGAGTTGATGAAACTCAGAGAGAACTTTTTGGAGTTTCTTGGTGCTAGTGTCATTGAGAATTGCCCAATCGCTGAGTAGATAAATTCCATACTGAAGTAAAAAAGCATTGAGTTCACGATGCTGCTTGACTAGTTTGGTTGTCCAAGTTGACAGGCTACTGCGATCGGGGTCAAATTTTTGTAAAATCTGATAGCTCAATGGTTGGTAAGCTGTCTGTTCAATCTTGCCGTCATCATCAAGGACATAGGGCAGTAGATCTTCAAGACTGAATCCGTAGTAACTTCCAAATTGCTGTTCTAGGTGCAGACAGACTTGTAAAATTTGGTGAGAGATATAGCAACGCAAGCAGAGGAATGCATTGATTTCGTCAGTCATCACTTGCCAAAGGGCTTTGGCGATCGCACGATCGAGGGTATCGCTTTCTGCTTCTGACAGATACTTCTGTTCAAAATATGCCTTTGCCTTGGAGATTTCATCGGTACGGGTTTTGCCGTTACTGCCCAAGCGCACTAGTTGCCAATATCGCCAAGGGGTTTCCATTGCTTTAACCTAAAATGTTAATGGCATCGCTTGATAATGCGAAAAGATGTTCCCACTTTTGCAAGTCGTCATGGTCAAGCTCCTCAAATAAATGTACAGGATATTCTGTGTCATACATGGCGCGATTGCGGATATTTGTATGGGTCATGAACTCTACGATGCTGGAGCGATCGCCAAAGTTATCTTCTATTTCTAGAAATGTCATAAATTCTGCGACCAGATCGGGTTGATAGTAGCCTTTTGTGGTTTCGATTAATAGAATTGCGATCGCTTCTATGGGTGAATAAGCTCTTTTATAGCAGCGTTCATGGGTCAGGGCATCGTACACATCCAAAATTTGCAAAACCCTTGCTAAATAAGGAATCTCCT
This sequence comes from Pseudanabaenales cyanobacterium, assembly GCA_038225745.1. Classification (GTDB taxonomy): domain Bacteria; phylum Cyanobacteriota; class Cyanobacteriia; order Pseudanabaenales; family Pseudanabaenaceae; genus Pseudanabaena. The sequence goes on from JBBRQX010000057.1 coordinate 6,471, forward strand.
CTTCGATCAGACGATCGGGATAGCCTGTGCCATTCCACAGTTCATGGTGGTGACGCATAATCATGACTACTTCTGCCATTGACGCTGGTAAGGGACAGATTTCTGCGCCGATCGCGGCATGTTCTTGGATGATTTTGCGCTCGGCGGCGGTGAGGGCAGCAGGTTTGAGTAGAATTTCGAGGGGGATGGCTGCTTTGCCGATGTCATGGAGGTATGCGCCCCATACGAGCAGTTGCAAGTCCTTGTTATCAAGTGCGAGGTATTCACCAAATTGCTGGGCGGCGATCGCTAACCTTTCGCAGTGATGTCTTGTTTCTGGATCGAGGCGATCAAAGATTTCGGCGATCGCAGGGACGATTTGTTTGAGGGCTTGCAGTTGCTGGTTAAAGGTGGCGTAACAAATCATGAGGGTGATCTCCGTCTGCGTTTTGGTTCTTGCCTCTACATACCTATCGCGTCTTAGAGCATATGCAGTTTTATTCGCCCCCTAGCCCCCAATTCTGGGGGGAAATATAAATTCGCCCCCTAGCCCCCAATTCTGGGGGAACAAGAGTCTTTTTCAAAGTCCCCCAGAATTGGGGGATTTAGGGGGCAAATACCTACGCTGAGCTACAATCCATTCCCAATCAAGATAAATGCTGACCAGTAGTAGGGATGTGATAACTTTCCATCGGGAAATTTTGGAACAGTGCCGACAATCTTGATACCAGCAGCGCGATCGCTACTTGATACTGTTTGGTCACTGCGGATCATGCCGATCTGCGCTTGTCGCAATGCTTCAGATGATGACGTATCTTTTTGTTTGAGGCTTTCGTATAGCTTTTGCATGAGGGTTTGTGTGCCGACATCATCTACTTTCCAGAGAGAGGCGATCACAGCACCAGCGCCAGCGATCTGAGTCTGATAACCCAAACCTAAAATCTGAATCCCATTGCCAACCTTGCCACCGACTGCTGTTTCACAAGCACTTAGTACCACTAAACGAATATTGTCTAAAGTCCAGCCCTTAATTTCCTTGAGTGAAGCCTTGTCTCCATCACCAAAGACGATAAATGATTCCTCTGGTTGTTCGACTGAGAAATAGCCATGGGTGGCAAGATGCAAGATTGTATAGCTTTGTATCTTGGACAAGACTTCAGCTTTACTAAACTTCCGATCAATCAGAGTAGTGGTTTTAGGAAGTAATGATGCGATCGCTTCAACTTCCGTTTTTGTGGCAGGTAAAGCATTAAAAAAAATCGAGCGATCGCCGACTTTGATAATTTGGCTATTGGTCGAGGCGGCGGCAAGTATGCGAGGCTGTGAGTAATTTTGAGGTGCAAAGTTTGTAAGGGATCTGCTAGTGATGTTATTGATACGATACTTCTCGACTAGCCATTGTTTCCCATCATAGAGAGCAGCAAGGGGAATATAGCGCAGTTGCCCGTCGGGAGCATAGATGATGGTTTCGATTTTGGCTTGTTTTAGTTCGGACTCGAAGGGTTTGATCAGGTAGTTATAGAATTTTTGTGCGTCGGCTTGGACTGTGATGGAAGTGGGATCGCTTAAACTTTTCCGAAAGGCGAGGATGTCTTTATTCAAGTCTGTGAGTCTGAGGTTGATGGCTATGCGGATCGGTGATGAGGTTGTGGTAATTAAAATCAGTTCGAGGCGATCATCGGTGATGAAGGGATAGAAGAGGGCGGCATTTTTGAATTGAGCCAGTTTTACGCGCAGTTGATTGTATTCTGTAACTTTAATGTTTTGCGATTCTTCATTTAAGGTTAGTTCTTCGATCCGTTTTTCGACTACAGGACTATTTAAAAATGCGTTGAATTGGGCATTGCCTTCTCTTTCTTGATTGGTCAAATCGGCAAGTCTTTGTTCTTGTTCTTTGGTGAGGGAATCGATTTTTTGGAGTGTTTCGAGTTCGTTGTTGAGGGCGATGATGTTTTGTTCGGGACGCTGAATTCGCTTAGAGATTTCTACTGACTTTTGGAAGTATTCAAGGGCTTGGGAATATTCTTGCAAATGATAATATGCTTCGCCAAGATTATTGAGCGAATATGCTTCGCCACTGTGATCGCCGATTTGATTTAAGATTGCTAAAGATTGCTGGTAAAAGTCAATCGCCTTTTGGTACTGTCCGAGAGAATCGTATGCGTTGCCAAGATTATTAAGCGCTCTTCCTTCACCATTGCGATCTTTAATCTCTCGATAGATTTGTAAAGCTTGCTCCCATGCTGCAAATGCTTCCCGATATTTACTAACTCCAAATAGCTGACTTCCCTGATTTAAAAGCCGATCTGCCTCTGCTTTGCGATCTGCCTGTGCTATAAGACTCAAACTCAATCCTGACTCCATCGCCAAAACAACCTGAGACAAAGGTGCAAAAGCCAACAACAAAGGCAGAGCTACCAAAAAAATTGCCGACAGAGACTTCTTGTAGCGAGGAGATAATTTCATAGCAATATCATGAGGTTTGCGTGGTTACGATTTTACATACATATCAAGCGATCGAGCATATGCAGTTTTCAAGGAAAAAGGTAAAAGGAAAAATTAGCGTTATTTGCCCCCTAGCCCCCAATTCTGGGGGAACAAGAAAATTACGGTCTTTCAAAGTTCCCCAGAATTGGGGGATTTAGGGGGCTTGAGAGATTGCAACAAAAATACAAATGACTTGTGTGACAGGGTAGCTACAGATCGTCGCTATCAGGATCGATACCCAAATCCCTTAAACGTTCGGCAAGGCGATCGGCTATTCCCACCCGATCCGTTAAACCTTTCACGCCTAGCTTTCATCACCCAATTCAAAACCCAACAGCCGCAACTTCTCCGCAAGGCGATCGGCTCTCGCTTCGGCAAGTTCAGCTCGATACGCTTCTTGCTCAACACAATCTTCGGCAAGTTCAGCCCGTTGCGCTTCTTGCTCAGCCCTTGCCTTTTGCTGATCCGCCTTTTGGCTGGCTGCTTCAGCCCTTTGATTAGCATCTTGAGCCGCACTGTACAACTCCTCTGGAGTCAGCAACTTCTCACCATTATCAAGTCGATAAAACCCTATCAAATATTCATCAGCATGTAACTTGAGTTGCAAGACTTCGCTGCAATTGTCGCCAATCGGCTTGTATATACCATCCTCATTCAGTCGAAAACCTTGCAACTGTCCTGCAATCCATTCTCCATAGGGATCAAATAGCCAATATTCAGTTACCCCTAACTGCTCGTATAGCATCTTCTTAAAGTTCCAATCTACTTCCTTTGTCCCTGCGGATGTCACCTCAAAAATAATTGCTGGAGTTTGCTGTCCCTCCCAAATTTTGTAATTAGCATAGAGTCGTTTTTCGATATCAAACACGACCATCACATCAGGCGCAACTCTAGCTCTAGGATTTCCCTCAATGTAATAAAGAAATTGATCGGCAAAGACTACGGCTTGCTGCTCCTGTAAATATAATCGCAAAATGGCAAGGGTCATCAGGATCGCAAGAACATGCTGTTGAGTTTCTGCCAAGGGTTCTCCGTCCGAACTGGGATAGATGATTTCTGAGGCGATCGCCTGTGCTGGTGTGTTGATTTTGGGTTGCGATCGCAAATCGGTAATGGCTACCATAATGAACTCATGGATAGGGATGTAGTTTTAATTATAGCGGTAGAACGTTTGTCCCATCCGAGTAGAAGGCGACACAAATTATAGCTGAGCGTCGATATGTTATGGATATGCTCTCACTTCTCTTTAGGAGGGAACTACAGTGTACAAACAAATCTTACCTGTCTTCGTTTCAGTCTATTCTGCCCCCTAAATCCCCCAATTCTGGGGGAACAAGAAAA